>JAFRTA010000192.1 GCA_017427315.1 Clostridia bacterium | reverse complement strand
GCGTGCGGATTGCGCAGTAGATTTTTTCGTCAGATTGTACAGAGTCTCCGCAGGCAACCTGACGGTTGTCAAGGAGAATCTGTGCAAGATGACGGAACAAAGATCAAGCAAGACGCGCATTCGTATTTGTGCGGTGTTGCCTTAAAAATAAAAAAAGACAGGAGCAGATCATTATGACCTTCAACGACATCTTCAAATCGAGCTTTCTTGAGAACATCTCGGCGGTCAGCATCCTCGATATGGCGCTGACGCTCGCGCTTGCCTTCGGCATCGGCATTTTCATCTTTTTCATTTATAAGAAAACGTATAAAGGCGTGATGTATTCGTCTTCCTTCGGCGTCACGCTCATCGCGCTGACGATGATCACCTCGCAGGTGATCCTGGCGGTGACCTCCAACGTGGTCCTGTCGCTCGGCATGGTCGGCGCGCTGTCCATCGTCCGCTTCCGCACCGCGATCAAGGAGCCGCTGGACATCGCGTTCCTGTTCTGGGCGATCGCCGTCGGCATTATCCTTGCCGCGGGCATGATCCCGCTTGCCGTGATCGGCAGCGTGATTATCGGCGTGATCCTGCTGTTCTTCGTCAACAAAAAGCAGCATAAGAATCCGTATATCATCGTTCTTTCCTGCAGCGGCCACGAAGCGGAGACCGCGGCGATGGATTACATCCGCGAGCAGACGGACCGCTGCGTCGTCAAATCCAAATCGGCGCAAAACGGCCTTGTTGAGGTCAACATGGAAGTGCGGCTCAAGAGCGAGAACACCGATTTCATCAACCGGCTCTCTTCCATGAACGGCGTGAACAGCGCATCGCTCGTCAGCTACGACGGAGATTACATGGGGTAAGGAGCGGTCACGATGTCAACGAGCAGGCATATTGATAAGATCTGCATCGCCGCCGTCGCCGTTACGCTCGCCCTGACGATCGTGTTTCTGTGCGGGGAGCGCATCGGGATCTCGGTCGTATCCGGGGCGGTCAAATACGAAAGCACGCTGTTCGATACCTCTTATGTTCATAAAATCGATATCGTGATGGACGATTGGGATTCTTTTCTCGAAACGTGCGAAAACGAGGAGTACGCCGTCTGCACCGTTGTTGCGGACGGAAAAAAGCACGCGAATATCGCCATCCGCGCCAAAGGCAACACCTCGCTCTCCTCGGTCAGGAACTCCGGCACGAACCGTTACAGCTTCAAGCTGGAGTTCGACCGGTACGAAGCGGGGAAAACGCTGGACGGGCTCGACAAACTCTGCCTCAACAACCTGATCCAGGACAACACGATGATGAAGGATTATATCGTTTATCGGCTGATGGACGATTTCGGCGCGGACAGCCCGCTCTGCTCCTTCGCGTATCTTACGGTCAACGGAGAGGACTGGGGACTGTATCTGGCGGTCGAGGGGATCGAAGACAGCTTTCTTTCCAGAAACTACGGCTCGGACGCGGGCGAGCTCTATAAACCGGACAGCATGAGCTTCGGCGGCGGCCGCGGCAACGGCAGGGGCTTTAATATGGACGATTTTGACTTCGGGAACGACGGAGAAGGACAGCAACCGGAGTCGCAGCGGGAGAGCGGGTTGCCGAGCGATCCCTCCGACGCGCAGGGAGCTCCTGCCGCGGAACAGACGCCGGGCGGGGATAGCCTCCCGAACGGTTTCCCGTCCGACGGGCAAATGCCCGAAACGCCGGACTTCGGCGGCCAGGGCGGTTTTCCCGCAAACGGACAGTTCCCCGGGGCGCCCGGCTCCGGCGGCAACCGGAGCGACTTTCCCGCTGACGGACAGATGCCCGAAATGCCGGATTTCGGCGGCGGTCAGGGCAGCTTTCCGTCCGACGGGCAAGCGCCCGAAATGCCGGACTTCGGCGGCAGTCAGGGCAGCTTTCCGTCCGACGGGCAAATGCCCGAAACGCCGGATTTCGGCGGCGGTCAGGGCAGCTTTCCGTCCGACGGGCAAGCGCCCGAAACGCCGGACTTCGGCGGCAGTCAGGAAGGTTCTTCCGCAGGCAGCCGGTTCCCCGGAGCGTCCGGCGGCGATCAGGGCGGCTTCTCCTTCGGCGGCATGGGCAGCGACGACGTGAAGCTGAAGTATATCGACGACGATCCGGACAGCTATCCCAATATTTTCGACAACGCGAAAACCGACGTTTCCTCCGCGGACAAAAAGCGGCTGATCGAATCTCTGAAAAAACTCAGCTCTTACACAGATCCGGAAGACGTGCTGGATACAGACGAGGTGCTGCGCTATTTCGTCGTGCACAATTTCGTCTGCAACGGCGACAGCTACACCGGCAGCATGATCCACAACTATTATCTGCACGAGAGCGACGGGAAGCTCGGCATGATCCCCTGGGACTATAACCTCGCCTTCGGCACGTTTCTGGGGAACAACGCCTCCGGCACGGTGAACACGTCCATCGACAGCCCCGTCTCCGGCAGCGCCGACGACCGCCCGATGGTCGGCTGGATCTTCTCGGACGAAAGCTATACCGAACGGTACCATCGGTTGTTTTCGCAATTTCTTGAAAAATGGTTTGCGAACGGCGAGCTGGAACAATTGATCTCGGATACCGCGGACATGATCCGGCCCTATGTGGAAAAGGACCCGACGAAGTTCTGCACGGCCGAAGAATTTGAACAGGGCGTCACGGCGCTTTCGCAGTTCGTTTCGCTGCGCGCCGAGGCGGTCCGCCGCCAGCTTGCGGGAGACGATACCGCCGTGGATACCGGCTCGCTCGATCTTTCCGACATGGGAACGATGGGCGGCGGCATGGGCGGCGGCAAAATGCCCGGCAGTTCAGGGAAGGACTTCTCCGGCGGCTTCAACGCGCTTTCCGCGATCGTCATCACGGATAAAGACGGCAGCGAAGTCGACGCCTCTTCCGTCCTCGCAGACGTCTCCGCGATCGCGACCGTGACCCTCTCCGACGGGACGACGGTCGATCTCGCGTCGGCGGATATGAAGGACCTGATGCAGACGGACCTTTCAAAGATCGTTTCCGTTACGGATCGGGACGGAAAGGTGACCGACCTGTCGGGCTACACGATAACGGTCAGGGTCCCCTCCGGCCGGTCGGGCGGCACGAGCAGCGGAATGCCCGGCGGTTCCGGCGCGGAACCGCCGAGCGATACGCCGAGCGATACGTCGAGCGATACGTCGAGCGATACGTCGAGCGATACGCCGGACGCGAACGCCGCCGGGCAAGGCGGTCCCGCGTCAAAGAACGGCGGGAACGGCAAAACGCAATTTCCCGGCCCGGGCGGCGCTTCCGCCCCGAACAACGCCGCGCGGAAAACGAATTCCGCATCTGCGTTTTGGGTATTGCTCGGCGTTTCCGCGCTCGTCCTTGCGGCAGGCTTGCTCATCGCCGTAAAAAAGAAATATTGAAACGCCTACGCATAATCGCAAAAGCCGACCTCCGCTTTCCCGCGGAGATCGGCTTTTCGTTTGATACGCGCCTTTGCGTCGGTTTCGGCGAACGTCTTCTTTCGTCTTTGTTATCTCGTAACGGCGTCCGCAAACAGGGAACCCAATTTTTTGATGATAACGAAGATCCGCAGGCTCAAAAACTGGCGCAGCCAGCGGGCGGCGACCGCGGCGGGAGAATTATCTCTCTCATAGACCGGCTTTTCGGTCCCGTCGTCGATGACGAACGCCTGCGTGAGCGTGACGCCGCCCTTGCCCATGAGCTGGCAGCGCACATAGAGGAAATCTTCGGCGCCGTCGATCGCGTCGAGATCGAGCGTATAGGCGGCGGGCTCCGGGCTGTCCGCAACGACGGCTTTCTCGATCACGCCGCCGTTTGCGACCCATCGGATATCGTCGGCGTTTTTGTATTCGACGGTGATCTTATGCCCGTCGACCCGGATATTGCAGAACATGGGATAGGGCAAGCCGGAATCCCTGACGTCCAGATCCTCTTCCGGGCCGAATTTCTCGGTATCCTTCCGGATCACTCTCGTGACAAGGAAGAACGCGCCGGATTCCATCGTCTTCCTGACGTTTTCCGGTGTGTTTTCTTCCATCATAAACACGGAGTAAGAAGAATCCACGTCGCGCAGGAAGTGCGTGTCGCCGTTGGAGAAGCCGATCACTCTTTTGCCGTAGGGAAGACACGCCGTCAGCAGGTTATCCCAGGTATCTCTGTCGTAGCCGGTCGTGCCGTTATGCTCGTTGAACACTTCCGTGCCCAGACAGTTATCGTAGCGCAGAAGGATGTCCGCGAAATAGGCGATCTTTTTCGGGTCGGAGCAGTTGGCCCTGTCGGTGTTGGACTCGAGCCAGTCGCCCGGATGATTGATGAAGCAGGGCGCGCCGTAACGCTTTGCGAGACGCACTGCGCCCTCGTAATCGTTTTCATAGCCGAGATAGTTATCCCCCGCATGCCCCGGGAGGAAGATCGCGTTCACGTGGTCTTTCGTGATCGTCAGCGCGTTCAGCTCGTTGCCGCCCGTGATGCAGATCATGCCGCTGCCCCGCGCCTGACCGTCCACGGGATAGGAGCCGTTCTGAATGGCTTCATATTCCTCGTCGGTGAAATAATGCACCGTGTTGCCGATGATGCGCTGATAACCGTAAAGCGGGATCTCCGTCGGTTTCTCGTTCCATTCCTTGCCGGTAACGCCGTGATCGGTCATCGCAAGGAAATCGAACCCCTGATTATAGTATTCGAGGATCATATCCCGGTAGTCGACCTCGGCGTCGCTGACGAAAGAATGCGTGTGGAGATTGCCTTTATACGCGCCCCACGCGTCCTCCCCCGTCCATACGACCTCTTCATAAGGGCTGACGATGCTGTACGTTTTTTCGTCCGCCGACGCCGCCGACGCGGCCGCGCTGGCCGACGCCGAAATGCAAACCGCAAGAGCCATGGCGATCATTCTCCTTAAGCTGTTTTTCATGACGTACCTCCTGAGCTGCGTCCGTATTTGTTTTATTATACATCATATCCGAACGGAATACAAGTAAAAAACGCCCGACGCATGCGTGAACGGACGTTTTTTGTGACGCGGGCGATTCAGAAGATCAGCGTGACGATCCCGGCGACGACCGCCGCGCCGGCGATCCAGATCAGCGTCAGGAGCCCGCGCTTTTTGAGCACCTGCTTCCACGTCTGCACGAACGGTATTCCCTCCGTGCCGGGGATGATCCAGAATTTGCTGTGACCCACCCAAAGGCGGTCGATCACGATCCCGTCGTACCAGTTCATGACCTCAAGAAACAGCAGCGCCTGCAGATACGCGGACCGAAAGGCGTTCACTCCGTTCCATAAACCGATGATCAGCACCAGCGCGGCCAGCAAGACCAGAAAGAACGGGATCATGAACCGCTTCCGTTTCCGCGCAACCGTCTCACGGTCCGTCAGCCCCAGTTCGAACACCTTTTCTTGAACCAGTTTCGGGTAGAAGTACAATCCGTTCAGCGCGTTGTTCCCAACGCCGAGCTTTACCATCAACGTGAAAAGCGCGCAGAAAAGTATCAGCTGAAGGATAATCATATGCTCCACCCCGCGCCGGCGGTCTGGAGCTGCGCCATGCGGCGGAATACGCCGTCCTCTTTTGCGAGCAGCGCGGCGGGGCTGCCCTCTTCCGTCACTCTGCCGTTTGTCAGAACGACGATCTTGTCCGCGGCCTCCACGGTGCGCATCCGGTGGGCGATGACCAGCACGGTTTTGCCCGCAAGCAGCCGGGACAGCGCGTCTTGCACCTTCGTTTCGTTTTCCACGTCAAGGGAGGCCGTCGCCTCGTCCAGCAGCACGATCGGCGCGTCTTTCAACAGCGCCCGGGCGATGGAGATACGCTGTCGCTCGCCGCCGGAGAGCTTCGCGCCGTTCTCGCCGATGGGCGTCAGATAGCCCTGCGGCAGCTTTTCCACAAATTCGTCGCAGTTCGCCGCCGCTGCCGCCGCGAGGACCTGCCCGTCGGTCGCGCCGTGTCTGCCGAGACGGATATTCTCCATGACGGTATCGTCAAACAGTACGACGTCCTGAAATACCATGGAATAATCGGTCAGCAGCGTTTCGGGATCGACGGTCGATATATCCACGCCGCCCACGCGGATGGTCCCCTCGTTTACGTCCCACAGCCGGGCCGCCAGCCGCGCACATGTGCTTTTGCCGGAGCCGGAGGGACCGACGAGCGCCGTGACTTCGCCTTCTTTTGCGGTGAAGCTGACGCCGTTTAATACGTCGTGGTCGTCGTAGGCAAAGCTGACGTTTTCAAAGGTAATATCGTGTCCGTCCGGCGTGAATTCCTCCGCGCCTTCCGCGGTCGGAGTATCGCAGATCTCGTTCAGGCGGCTGGCGGAAACCTGCGAAACGAACATCTCGGCGATCAGCGCCAGTGCCTGATCGAACGGCGCGTAAACGCGGGTGATGACCATCAGGAACATGAACATCAGCATGAAGTCGATCTTACCGGAAAGAACGAGCGACGCGCCGGTGAGGATCGTGGTCGCCACGCCCAGCCGCATAATGACCGAGGCGGCGTTGACGAACAGACCGATCACAAGCTCTCCTTTCCGGTTGGTATGTTCAAACCGGTCGATTTTCTGATACAGACGTTCCAGATACTCTTTTTCGCGGTTGGTCGCCCGGATCTCGCGGACGTTTTCAAGCGATTCCTGGATGTTGTCGGATACCGCCAGCGCGTCGGCTTTCAGCTTTTGAGAAGCACGCTTCTGTATTCTTCTGCTGCCGAAGAGAAGCCCGAACGCCACCGGTACGCCCCACAGGCAGGCAAGCGCCATCCGCCAATCGTAAATCAGAAGCATGACCGCAATGATCGCGGTGGAGATATACGCGCCGTACAAATACCCGAGGCAGTGCGACCAAACGTGCTCCAGGCGGTTCACATCCCCCATCACCGTTTCGGTCAGATCGGCAAGATCGCGCTTTCCGAAATAGCCGAGCGGCAGCTTTCGCAGGCGCTCGGCCAAAGAAATACGGGTCTCCCTGATCTCGCGGTAAACCAGCCCGTAGGTTGTTTTGTACTGTTCCAGATGCGTAAAGAAGGACAGAAGAACGAACGCAGCCACAAGTCCCGCAAAGATCCACGCGTTCGGGAGCGCGGTTCCGTCGGTCAGCGTGTTCATATATCCCTGCATCAGGAAGTAAAGGATACCCATACCCGCCATCATGATGAGGTTGACGACCACCGTCCAGGCAGCGCCGATCCTCGTGTTTTTGAGCCCCTTATCGGTCAGAGCATACTTCTTTTTCAGTTTTTCTCCCATCATTTCAAGCGCCCTCCTTTCCCGATGCGATCTTCCATTTGACCGCCTGATTGTATTCCTTCCACATCCGTTCATACTGCCCGCCGCCGCAGGCGAGCGCCTCGTGCCTGCCTTCCTCGACGATATGCCCGTGATCGAGC
This sequence comes from Clostridia bacterium, assembly GCA_017427315.1. Classification (GTDB taxonomy): domain Bacteria; phylum Bacillota; class Clostridia; order Oscillospirales; family Acutalibacteraceae; genus RGIG2774. The sequence goes on along the minus strand of JAFRTA010000192.1, from coordinate 13,833 downwards.
ACCACGATGTTGTCCGCGCCGACGACCGTGGAAAGCCGGTGCGCGATCATAACGACCGTGCGCCCCTCGGTCAGCGTTTTCAGCGCCTTCTGGATCAGCGCCTCGTTTTCCGGGTCTGCAAACGCCGTCGCCTCATCGAGCACGATGATCGGCGCGTTTTTGAGGATCGCGCGGGCGAGCGCCACGCGCTGCTGCTCGCCGCCGGAAAGATACGTACCATTCGAGCCGATCACCGTATCTATTCCGTTCGGAAGCTTTTCTATTATATCGTCGCACTGCGCTGCGTGAAGCGCGGAAAGGACTTCCTCTCTCGTCGCCTCGGGCCGGGCGGCGCGCACGTTTTCGAGAACGGTGGTTTTGAACAGCCGCGTGTTCTGAAACACGAACGCGACCCTGTCCGTCAGGACGTGCGGATCGATCTCCTTCACGTTGACGCCGCCGACCTCAACGCTCCCGGAGGAAACGTCCCAAAACCGCGGGATCAGGCTCGCCGCCGTGGTTTTTCCGCCGCCCGACGGGCCGACGAGCGCGACGGTCTGTCCCGGCAGGACCTTGAACGAAACGCGCTCGAGCGCCGGGAGCTCCGCGCCGTCGTATGTAAAGGTGACGTCTTTGAACTCTACGCCGTTGTCCCGCGGCGTCTTCGGGTGATCCGCGACCGTAAGCGTCGGCGCGCTCATGACCGTATCGATACGGGCGAGCGCCGTCTTTGCGAGCATCAGACCGGAAGCGGCGAACATAATGCGGGCCAGCGCTGTGGAGACGATCGCCGAGAACACCGCGTAGAACGCGAAATTCGTGACGAACCCGGCGAAGTCCCCGCCAGATAACGCGGACGGCGCGATCAGCAGGACCGCGGGAACAAGGAAGATGAACACGCCCTCGGTCGCGGTCAGGTTGACCGACTGCGGCACCCGGCAGACGCCGCCGGTGTATTTTTCCGCCTTATTGCTGTAATCCTCGATCGCCGCCTTGAACGCCTTAAAGGAATACACGGTCTGCTGAAAGACCTTGACGACCGGGATGCCGCGCACATATTCCGTTCCGGCCTTGCTCATCACGTCCTGCGCCGTCTGATACTCCATCATCAGCTTTGCGTTTTTGCCGCCCATCATCGTGAACATGGCGGCGACGGAGATCACGGCGGCGACGAGGCACGCCGCGCCCATACGCCAGTCGAACAGGAACATCAGAACGAGCATTCCGATAAACATTGCCGCCGTGCCGACGATATCGGCAAGATTGTGGGCGAGCAGCGTTTCGGTCTCGGCGGCGCCGCCGTCCAGACGGTTGCGCAGGAAGCCCGAGGCGTTATCGTCAAAAAAACCGAGCGGCGTTTTCATCAGATGCGCGACGCCCTGCTTTCGGATATTCGCGGCGGTACGGAACGCCGCGAGGTGGGTGCACATCAGCGCGGCGAAATAGACGATAATGCCGCCGAAGGCGAATCCGAACGCCATCCAGCCGTATTTCGCGATCTCCGTTGCCTGCGTCCAGTCCGGCGCGACCCGGATCAGATCCCTTGCCGCCAGCCAGATGCAGACGTAGGGGACCATTCCCATGACCATGGCGACCGCCGAGAGGAACATCCCCAAAAACGTCAGCGCCTTGTATTTCCCGGCATAGCCGAGCAGCACCGAGATCTCGTTTTGTTTTTTCTCCATCGTGACCCTTCTTTCTTCCGTCGGTATATGCGAAAAGCCCTCTGCGGACGGCCGGGCTTCCGTTTCTTCTTATATCAACGCCGCGCCCAGCGCCCTGCAGTTTTCGAGCGCCGCGTCATCCGGCGCGTCGCTGCAGATAACGCTCCCGCAGGCGAAAACCGCGCCGTCGTCGCCGCACCGGTCTTCCCATTTGCGCATCCACTCGCCGTCGCCCCATCCATAGGAACCGAAAAGCGCTGTTTTTTTGCCGGCAAGCGCCGGTTCACAATCGGAGAACATCGGTTCAAACTCACTTTCCTCCAATTCCTCCACGCCCATCGAAGGGCAGCCGAAGGCCACGGCGTCGTATTGCCCGAGCATCGCTGCGTTGAACGAATTTGCTTCAAACAGCTCCGCTTCGGCGCCGGCTTCCCTCGCCCCGTCCAGGACCGCGTTCGCCATGGCTTCCGTATTTCCCGTTCCGCTCCAAAAAACAACTGCGATTTTACTCATTTTCGATCACCTTTCCTGTTGATATATTTCAAACGGCAACCGTGAGCCGTTCTATGCTTTTGCCCGCCGCCCACTGCGCGCAGTAGACCGCCGTGCATTTTCTGTATTTCGCGAAAGTGCATTTCGCCTTCGCCTCGTCGCCGTAGACCTTCCAGCAGCCGACGCATTTGCACGCCTGCGCTCCGTTTCTGATAAAGCCCGAAACGTCCTCCGGCGGATAGCCGAGAAACAGGCCCACCTCGTGCGGGAACTCCCCGTTTTCCGCCAGCCTGCGGCGCAGGAACGAAACGCACGATCCGGCGCTTTCCGGATAGCCGTTTTCTTTCAGGATATCCTGCGCCTCTCCGCTTTTCAGGTCTTCCGCCAGCTTTTTCGGACGGTAAACATAGAGGAGCGCCCGGTTTTCCCTGCAGCGCAGCGGAACGATGCGCAGCCCCTTCGACGCGAACCGCCGATTGAATGCGCGCAGATCCTCCCGGAGCTCCGTTTCATCCGTATATGCCGCAGAAAACATATTCCCCGTTTTCATCCCCGCCAACGTCGGCGAACAGTGCCGGACCAGCAGATCCTCTGACATTTTGTCTCCCTCTGCATGCGGTTAGCATATGCTAACCGCATGCCAAAAAAAATAAAAAACCGACCGCGCGGTTAGCAATTGCTAACTGCGCGGTTCAGTATAACAGACATTCCTTCGTTTGTCAATCGTTTTTATAAAAATCCGCACGCCGTTTTTTACGAGATCCGCACGCAGACCGCCGACAGGACCGCGGCGACGGCGGGCGACAGGACGATATGCAGGAGATGCGTTTTTTTGTTGTAGCCGAACAGATGCGGGCCGAGCAGCGGCTTTGTTTCCGGATAATACCGCGGGAAGAAATTGCTGCGGCAGAGAAGAACGAAATCGAAAAACAGGATATCGTAGGCCTTCAGGAGCCAGAGCATCGCGGTGAAGCGAATGAAGAATTTCCAGAACGGGAACCCGTTTCTGATCCCGTCCCAACCGCCGAGCAGGACCGCGCCGAGGAACAGCGCGAAGGAGGCCGCGATCAGGCACCACCCGAGCGCGTGCGCGCCGGGAAAGCGCTCCTCCCGCGGCTGCACCGCCGCCTGCACCTCCTTCGGCGCGGAGGTGAAAAAGCGTTTATCCTGAATGAGCGCCACGCCGGCGTACAGCATCAGGAACAGCCCCGCCATCATCATGACGGCGCAGAGGATCGTAATGAGCATTTTTATTTCCTCCCCACGACCGTCAGCCACGGCTTGTCCGGTCGGCGGTCGGTGCTGACCGCCGCAAAGCCCGCCGCTTTCAGCGCCGCCGTGAGCTCGTCGGCGGTATAGCACTTCATGCCGTCGATGATTTTTTCAAATTTCAGACCGGTTTCGTCCGTGCCGTCGGATTCGTTGCAGATCAGGAACGCGCCGCCGGGCTTCAGAACTCTGTATACCTCGGCAAAGCAGGTTTCGAGTCCCGGCCAGAAATACACCGTTTCAAACGCCGTCGCAAGGTCGAAGGACCCGGCCTCAAAAGGAAGGGAAGCGACGTTGCCGCGAACGACCGAACACCTGCCCGCAGCGATCGCTTTTCTGTTGGTCGCCTTCGCCTTCTGCACGGACGTCTGCGAATAATCCAGCGCCGTGAGAAGCGCGCCCGGATAACGTTTCATCAGCTCCGCGGCGTTCCTGCCGCCCCCGCAGCCGAGCTCGACGACGGAGGCGGGCGAGACGCCCGTCAGATGCGACATCCCCCAGTCCGCCAATTTCGCGTGACCGCCGTTCATGCCGTCCACCATCAGTCTGCCGAGAAAGCCCTCCGGTTTTCTCGTCTGATTTACATAATCCTTAAACAGTCCCATCGGCGCCTCACTTCCTTCCGATCAGCAGAGCGGAACCGGAAAGCTCCATCCACACCGCTTCCCGCTTTGTGATCGGATTCCCGTCCGTGGTGTCAAGCAGCTCCGCGCGCTCGTAGCCCATATCCTTCAGCTTTCGCAGAAACGCCTGCATATCTCCGTATTTCGTTTTTGAAAAAATATCGTGCAGAGCGAACGTGCCGCCCTTTTTCAGCGTGCGGAGCGTTTCGAGCAGGTACGCCTGCCGGTCGCCGGGGATGTTATGATAAACATAATTGCTTACCACCGCGTCGAAGCTCCCGTCCGGGAAATCCAGCTTCGTCGCGTCGCCGCGCCGGAACGAGACGTTGCCTACCCCCTCCGCTTTCGCGTTGTACTCGCAAAGAGGCTTGTTGAAAGAAGCGTATTCCTTGCCCCAGCGGTCGACGCCGATAAAAGAGGCGTTCGGATTCCGTTTCGCGCAGGCAATGGCGAGCGCGCCGCTGCCGCAGCCCACGTCCAGTCCTTTGCCGCCGTCCGGCAGATTCACGTGCAGCGCGATCCCGTCGATGATCTGTTTCGACAACTGCCGTTTCCCCTTGTAGGAGAACGCGCGGTACATCAGCGCCATCCAGACGGAGGCGATCAGCCCGACGGCCGCGCCGATCAGGAAAACGGTGAACAGCACGGTTTTCAGCGCGCCGGAAACGAGCCCGGTCAGGCCGAAAAGAATGAACAGAAGAAGAAAGACGGCGGTCGCGCCGACGCCGGTCAGCACCATGCTCTTCGGCATCCAGTTTTTGTAATCCGGTTTCATTTTGTTTTCACCTTCCCAAGCATGGTATTTCTTGCTTTTTCTTCGGTATCGTCGTCTTCCTCGTAGCCGTCATACGGCGCGGTGGGATCGACGTATTTTTTTGTGAACGGCTTGCACAGCTCGGTGCGGTGAAGGAACGCGAAATCAAGGTCGTCCGTCCAGCCGGTGTGCCCGGTGATGATCTTCAGCGGCCTGTTTCTCGCGCGAAGAACCTTTTCCAGCTTTTCGAGCGAACGCACCGCCAGCCGGTTGTCCTCCGCCAGCGTGGCGATGAAGCTGTAGCCGCCGTCCGCGCCGAACCAGATCGTATCGCCGGTGAACAGGTATTCGTCATCGATCAGGTAGACCATATGGCCCCACGTATGGCCCGGTACGAGCAGGCATTCGATTTTGATATCGCCGATGGTAAAGATCTCGCCGTCCTTCAGCGTGATCCTTTTATTATTCGTTTTTACCATGGGAAGCTTATACAGCCCGTGGATGACCCGTCTTCTCGCTTCGCCGGTCAGGTAGCGGTTCTCGATCTCGCCGATATATACCGTTGCATCTTTGAAAAGCTGCTCACTGTCCGTTTCCAGCGCGCCGACGTGGTCGGTATCCTGATGCGTGATGAGGATATGCCCGATCGAAGCGGGGTCGATACCGAGCCAGCCCATCTTTTCTTTCAGCAGCGCGTAATTGTAGCCCGCGTCGATCATGACCGTCGTTCCGTTCTTTGTGTAGAAGAAGATGTTCGCCACCCACTCCCGCACGCAGGAAACGCGCCCGTCGATCCGCCCGGTGTTCAGGGGCTTGAAGATCGCTCTGCCGCGAAACAGCTTGCTCATGCTCTTTTTCTGATTGTCGGAATCTTTTCTTGCCATAGTGACCTCCTATCGAATGACTGAGATCAGCAATCCAACAACCGCCGCCGGGATCAGCGCGAAAACGATCCCAGGGAACAGCATCCCCTTCAAATGGAACCATTTCTGATGATAGGCCTCGTCCATATGCTCTGTCCCCTCGAGCCGGAACATGGGCAGGTTCGCGAACAGCACCCAGTCCAGAAAGAACGTGTCGTAAGCGCCGATCCATACCATCAGGCCGAACGCAAGCAAAAAGCCCTGCCAAAAGGTTTTTGCGCCCGCGAGCAGCGCGCAGGTCAGCAGAATGCCGGTAAACACCAGAATGCCGAAACTTTTGGTGACGATCACTTTTTTCGATTTAGCGGAAACGTCCATCCGCTCATGCGTTTTGAAGTATGCCTCCTGAATATCCGGCGGATAGTTATGGACGCCTGCCGCGCTGTACTTTTTATCGCCGCGATACGCAAGGAACACGATTGCCGTAAAAACTGCGGCAATCGCCAACGCTTCCAATACAATGACCCACCAAGTCATAAAACAAATCCTCCTATGCTTTTTTGCAGGTAAAGCACCCGATGCCTTCTACCGCGGTCACGGAAACGTCCGCATACATTTCCTGTAAGCGCCGACGCAGCGAATCCTGCGTTTCAAACGGCGGGGTGAAGAACCCCTTGGGTACGTACAGGCGTCGGACAAACCAGTCCGTTCGTTTGCAGCCGTCTGCGATATAAAAGCAGCCGCAGAAGGTCCCGCCAGGTTTGAGCACCCGGTAGGTTTCTTTGTACGCCGCCTCCTTATCCGGAAAGGCGTGGAAGCCGTTGAGCGACAGCACGATATCAAAGCTCCCGTCCGGGAACGGAAGCGCGCCCACGTCGCCCTGCAAAAAGGTGATATTCTTTATCCCGGCGCGGTCCGCCTTTTGCTTTGCCGCGTTCATCATATCCGTCGAATAATCGAGGCAGGTGATTTCGGCGTCCGGCAGCTCCCTGTATACCGGGATGGTGAGCACGCCTGTCCCAACCGGCACCTCCAGCAGCTTGCCCGAAAAATCCATCGGCACGCCGGAGAGCGCCTGCTCGATATAGCGGAGATTTTTCTCCCGGTCCATGTTCCATACCGCGCGGCAGATGGCTTTGCCCGGCAGCGTGGAATACGTCATCATGCCGTCGTAAAAGCTCGCGTTGTCTCCCGTCAGCCGGTAGGCGCTTCTGATCTGTTCTTTTCTCGTCATCCCGTCACCCTGTGAATTCGATCTTCACGATCTTCATTTTTACGAGGCTGTCGCAGAAGCGGATCATCAGCTTGTGGAACAGCCCCACCTCGTTGTAGATATCCCGGTAGCCGCGCATATAGCTCCTTGCCGTGACCGAATGAAAACCGCCGCTCCAGCCGGTCAGCGCCTTCTCGTCTTCAAGAGAGAAAAACGCGCCTACGTCCGTGATCCCGGCCTCCTTCAGCCACGTTTTACGCATCATTTTCGCGCCGCGTGCGTTGCAGGAATCGAAGATAAGCACCGCGCCGGGGAAACAATCCGCCATTGTGACAAAAAGCTTCCTCACTTCCTCGGTTTTGAAGTAATAGAACACGCCGGAGGCGAAAAACACCGCGCCGCCGGAAACGTCGATCCGGTCGATCCACCCGTAGTCGTTCAGGTCGCAGGCGATGTTTTCCTCCCGTTCCCCGGCGGGCAGCAGCTCATCCCGAATCTTTATCACGTCCGGCATATCGATATTGTATCCATGGCAGGTTCCGTTGTCGCACTTGCGGAATGTATCGTCCAGCCCGCAGCCCAGATTCACCACGGCGGCGTTGGGGTGGTCCTTCAGATACGCTTCCACTTCGCACCGCAGATCGTACTGCCGCTGCGCCACCTCCAGCGCGCCGAACAGCCCGACCGCCGACTCCATCTTTTTTCTCTTATCGGCGAAATCGTAGTCCAGCGAATCACAGATCCGCTTTGCCTCCGGATCGGAAAACAATTCAGGAAAATGCTCGGAACAGACGAGCCGCCCGAACAGCGGGATCACCAGCGTTTCCTGTACGGTATTCTTTTCAATATGATATTTCATTTCGTTTTCTCCTTTTTTATCCCAGCGCCGCGTCCAGCGCCATCATCACGCTGAAGCCGAGGGCGAAGGCGATCACGCCGATATTGGAATGCTCCCCGGCGCTCATTTCCGGGATCAGCTCCTCCACCACCACGTAAATCATCGCGCCCGCCGCGAAGGAGAGCAGATACGGCATGGCGGGAACGACGAGCCCGGCGATCAGCACGGTCAGGGCGCCGAACACCGGTTCCACCGCGCCGGAAAGCACGCCGAGCAGGAAGGATATCGGCTTGCTTTTCCCCTCGGCGTACAGCGGCATGGAGATGATCGCGCCCTCAGGGAAGTTCTGGATGGCGATGCCCAGCGCCAGCGCCAACGCGCCGCCCGCCGTAATGTCGGCAGCCCCGGACAGGAACCCCGCGTAGACCACGCCGACGGCCATCCCTTCGGGGATATTGTGCAGCGTTACGGCAAACACCATCATCGCCGTTCTCGGCAGGCGGCTCTTCGGTCCCTCCGCCTGATCTGCGCCGCGGTGCAGATGCGGGACGATATGATCCAGCAGCAAAAGAAACAGCACGCCCAGCCAGAAGCCGATGAACGCCGGAAGGAAAGCGAGCCTTTCCATATCCGCCGACTGCTCTATCGCGGGCACGATCAGGCTCCAGACGGAAGCCGCCGCCATCACGCCCGCCGCGAAGCCTGTGAGCGCCCGCTGCACGCCGCGTTTCAGATCCTTTCGCAGAAAGAACACGCACACCGCGCCCGCCGCCGTGCCGAGAAAGGGGATCAGCAGCCCCGGGATCACCGTTTTCATCTTCTGCCGAACAGCCCTTTCCTTTCGTAGGGCGCGCTCTCGGCGCCGAGGCAGGTATAGCCCGTTTCGTCAATAACGTTTTTTATAAAAGACGCGTCCACGGCGTCCTCCGTCAGAAAGGACGCTTCCTTTTTTGCGCGGGAGGCGGTCACCTTTTTTGCCGCGGGGACCGCTTTTCGGATGGCGTCGCAGATATGCGCCTCGCACATCCCGCACATCATCCCGTCGATCTTCAGCGTCGTTTTAACCATATCGTTTTCCTTCTTTCTTTTTGTATCCGCAGTCGCAGTACGGTCCGCCGGAGGCAAGCGTGAATTCGCGCACAAAATCCGCGGCGCCGCCCGCTTCCGTCATATCGTAGTCCAAATGACACATTGCCGGGACGAAATCATATAACCCCAGCTCCTTCATCAGCGTACAGATGCCGCACTTGGAAAACCTTGCTTCATAACCGCTGCCGTCGGCGTAGGGCAGGAACTCCATGTTCCACGAATAGGGGTTTCGGTCCGCGGCGTTCAGCGCGGCGGTCGCTTTCATCCCCGCGATATCCTTTTCGCTGAATTTGCTCTTCCCATCCATCCGGCAGAACAGGCGCGTCGGCGCGTTCATCATGGCCCGCGCGTAATAGACCGTCAGCCGGTCCGCGTCCGGCTTTGGTTCCATATTCAGCAGGAACGAAGCAAACAGGGCGCAGTTGATAATATTCATTTTAAAGCGGTCTTCCTTTTCAAATTCCGGCAGCTTTGCGATGAGCTCTTTATATTTCGGCTTCGCCGCGGCGGCGGCCCTTGCCGCCCCGACTTTGCTGAAGCCGAGCACGGAAACCAAATGCGTCCGGAACGATTTCTGATAAAGCGCCCACATGCCCGCAGGCATACCCGAATACTTCACTTCATTCATCTCCGATCGCTCTGTGAATTGTTATCCGGATCCCTTCATCCCCGTTCCGTTCAGGAAAGCAAACGGCGCAGAGAACAACGTCCCCGCGCCGCAGTCATAACTTATCCGAAGCGGATCCTCCGATTCATTTCTTCCGGTGGCAGGTCCCGCTCATCGCGCAGTGCGCGCAGTTCCCGCCGCAGGACGAAACGCCCTTTTTCTTATCCCTGCGCAGCTTCACGACGATCCCGATCACGATCAGGAGCAAAAGGATCACGATCAGAACCGTTCCGATGTTTGCGCTCAGCCACGACAGCATAAAACCGCTTCCTTTCGTAGAATTAAACCTTCTTTGTCAGCTTCGTCGCTTCCCTGTACTTCTTGAAGAACAGCATATAGACCATGCCGGCGATCAGCGCGACCGCGCAGATCAGGCCGATCACGTTGACGTTCCCGGTGAAGATCCCGCCGATCTGATTGATGCAGAGCGCTACCGCGTAGGCGAAGCCGCACTGGTAGCCGATGGCGAACCACGTCCACTTCGCGGAGTTCATCTCGCGCTTGATCGCGCCGATGGCTGCAAAGCAGGGGGCGCACAGAAGGTTGAACACGAGGAACGAGAACCCGGTCACGCCGGTGAACGCCTGGTGCAGCGCCTGCCACGCGGTCAGCTCGCCGCCGCCGTAAAGGATGCCCATGGTGCCGACGATGTTCTCCTTCGCCACAAGGCCGGTGATGGAGGCGACCGCCGCCTGCCAGTTGCCCCAGCCGAGCGGGGCGAAGATCCACGCGATCACGCTGCCGATCTTTGCAAGGATGGACATATCAAGCTCGTCCTCCGCCAGCATCCGGAAGCCGTCCTCCGCAAAGCCGAAGTAAGAGGTGAACCAGACAAAGATCGTGGAAAGCAGGATGATGGTGCCGGCTTTTTTGATGAAGCTCCAGCCGCGCTCCCACATGGAGCGAAGCACGTTGCCGACCGTCGGCAGATGATAGGCGGGCAGCTCCATGACGAAGGGAGCGGGGTCGCCCGCGAACATCCTCGTCTTTTTCAGCATGATGCCGGAGACCACGATCGCCGCCATGCCGATGAAATAGGCGGAGGTGGAGATCCACGGGCTGCCGCCGAAGATCGCGCCCGCAATCATGGCGATAAAGGGCACTTTCGCGCCGCAGGGGATGAACGTCGTCGTCATGATCGTCATACGGCGGTCGCGTTCGTTTTCAATGGTACGGCTCGCCATGATGCCGGGCACGCCGCAGCCCACGCCGATGAGCATGGGGATGAAGGATTTGCCGGACAGGCCGAACTTACGGAAGATACGGTCCAGAACGAAGGCGATACGCGCCATGTAGCCGCAGGCCTCGAGGAACGCCAGCATCAAGAACAGCACGAGCATCTGCGGCACGAAGCCGAGCACCGCGCCCACGCCCGCGACGATACCGTCGAGGATCAGTCCCTGCAGCCATTCCGCTGCGTTCGCTTTTTCCAACAGCCCTCCGATCAGCGCCGGGACGCCGGGTACCCACACGCCGTAGTCGGCGGGATCGGGCGCTTCAAAGCCTTTCTCGGCGAAGTATTCCTTTGCATCCGTGAAGGTCATGCCGACCGTCTCTTCCTCGTCCGCGTCCTCGGGGATCGCGTCGTAATAGGCGGTCAGGGTGCTGACCTCCAACGTTTCCTCGTCCTCCACGTCGATCGCGGCAGTCATTTCCGACGGGACAAACGCGGCAAGCTCCGCTTTGGCGGCTTCTTCGTCGAAGTCCTCCGCTTCGGGGTCGATCTCGACGAACGCCTGCGCAGCGTTCAGCGCGTCGCTGTATTCTCCGTCGACTTCTTCGTATGCGCCGGAACCGATACCGAAAAGGTGCCAGCCGTCACCGAACAGACCGTCGTTCGCCCAGTCCGTCGCGGGCGCGCCCACGCCCACCATGGCGATCCAGTAAACGAGGAACATCACGACCGCGAAGATCGGCAGGCCGAGCCAGCGGTTCGTGACCACCTTGTCGATCTTGTCGGACGTGGTCAGGCTGCCCTTGTTCTTCTTTTTATAACAGCTCTTGATGACCTCGGCGATATATACGTAGCGCTCGTTGGTGATGATGCTCTCCGCGTCGTCGTCCAGCTCCTCCTCCGCCGCGCGGATATCCTTCTCGATATGAGAGATCGTATCCGCGGGGATATTCAACTGTTCAAGGACCTTGTCGTCACGCTCGAAGATCTTGATCGCGTACCACCGCTGCTGCTCTTCCGGCAGATTGTGGACCACGGCCTCCTCAATGTGCGCGAGCGCGTGCTCCACCGGGCCGGAGAAGGTGTGCATCGGCACCGTCTTTCCGTTTTTCGCCGCCTCGATCGCCGTCTCCGCCGCTTCCGTCACGCCCGTGCCCTTCAGCGCGGAGATCTCCACCGCCCTGCAGCCGAGCTGCCTGCCGAGCTGCGCCGTGTCGATCTTATCGCCGTTCTTTTTCACCACGTCGATCATGTTGATCGCCAGCACCACGGGGATGCCCAGCTCGGTGAGCTGCGTGGTCAGATAAAGGTTGCGTTCGAGGTTCGTGCCGTCGATGATATTCAGGATCGCGTCGGGACGTTCGCCGATCAGGTAGTTTCTGGCGACGACCTCTTCCAGCGTGTACGGAGAAAGAGAGTAAATGCCGGGCAGGTCCGTGATCGTCACGTCGTCGTGCTTTTTCAGCTTGCCTTCTTTTTTCTCCACGGTCACGCCCGGCCAGTTGCCGACGAACTGGTTGGAGCCGGTCAGGGCGTTGAACAGCGTCGTTTTGCCGCTGTTCGGGTTGCCCGCGAGTGCAATACGTATGCTCATTGTCTTATGTTCCTTTCTGCCCGTTCGGGCTTTGACCGATTAGCTTACGCTAACTGCTGACCAAAAAAAACAGCGATCTGCGCATTTGTCGCGTGAAGAAAACCGTCCGGGGGATCGTTTTCAGCGGCAGCCGGTGCGGGTCTCCGGTGGAGACCTCTGCGGCTTGCCGCAGAAGCACCGACCGAACCGGCAGGTGAGAAAGCGGCTTTGCCGCGCGGCCCGGTCGGGCGCACGATCTGCGCAAAACGCAAAACGCCGCGTCACTCCACTTCAATCATTTCCGCGTCCGCCTTGCGGATGGAGAGCTCGTAGTTCCGCACCGTGACCTCCACGGGGTCGCCGAGCGGCGCGACCTTGCGGATATAAACGGGGGTATGCTTGGTGATCCCCATATCCATGATGCGGCGTTTCACCGCGCCTTCGCCGTGCAGCTTTACGACCGTGACCGTTTCGCCGATCTTCGCGTCTCTGAGCGTTTTCACTGTATATTCCTCCTGTTCAATAATGATTACACCATGATCTTTCTCGCGAGCGCCTCGTCGACCGCCACACGGCTCTCCTTGACCTTCACGATCAGGTTCCCCGCCAGCGTGCTCACGACAAGGACCTCGCCGCCTACGTTGAAGCCGAGCGTCTCAAGATGCTGTCTGACCTCCGGATTGCCGCCGATCTTTTTGATGATCTGCGGACTGCCGACGTCCGCCATGCTGAGCGGTATCATATCCTTCCCTCCGATCCGTGTCGTTAGCGTTTGCTAACCGGCAAGCTCAAAAAATCGGTTAGCGCACTCTAACCGATTGATATTATAGTTAGCATACACTAACTTGTCAAGGCTTTTTCGGATTTTTCCGAATGTTCCCGCTGTTTTTTTTGTTCCGGTTGATTTTTGACTCCGTTTGTGTTATGCTGTTAAAATAGACAAAGGAGGCTGACGTGATGGCAATGTATGAATCCGGCGAGATGTATCTCGAGACGATCTATATTCTTACGCAGAAATCTTCCGCCGTACGCGGAATCGACGTGGGCGAGTATATGGGCTTTTCCAAGCCGTCGGTCAGCCGCGGCCTCAAGCTGCTGAAAAAAGAGGGCCTCGCCGAAACCGACGAGGCAGGCTGCATCCGGCTCACCGCGGCGGGAGAAGCCAAGGCGAAACACATCTACGAGCGGCACCAGGTGCTGACGACGTTGTTCGTCAGACTCGGCGTGAATGAACAGACCGCAGCCGACGACGCCTGCCGCATCGAGCATTATATCAGCGACGAAACCTTTGACGCAATCAAAAACCATATGAAAAAATACGACAAATAAGTTCCCGCCGCCCGAAAGGGGCTGTTGCAATAAGCTCCGAAAAAAACACGACCGAGTAGCCCGAAAGGGTTGCTCGGTCGCGGCTTTCATAGTATAATTTAATTGACAGAAAAAACCACACTGAAAGCGAGAATATTGTACTATGAAAAACAACAGAAATCAAGTGGTAATGCCGATAAATCTGGAAATTCGGATTCCGGAGGACGATCCGGTACGGCTGGTTGATGAAATTTGTGAAGATCTTGATTATGCAAAAGTCTATGCAGCATACGAACGCACTTGGCGGAAGGTATGTCCGGAAACGAT
>JAFRTA010000191.1 GCA_017427315.1 Clostridia bacterium | reverse complement strand
CGTTCGGATCGAGGCGCTCTGCGCTCAGGAGAACGGCCCCGTCTTCGTTACAAAGAACGGCTACGGGCGTCTTGTGGTGATGGATATCGAGTATTACGAACGTACCATGCGGCAGATGCAGGAAGCGGCGGCGCTTGCCGTTGGGCTTGACGACGCCGAAAACGGAAGGCTGCGCGCCGGTGAGGACGTTTTATCGGAGATGAAGGCAAAGTATGGCGGCTGATTATTCTTTCGCTTTTACCTCTATCGCCGCTGCCGATCTTGATGAAACACTGAATTACATCAGTGAAGAGCTGCGTAATCCGATTGCGGCGCAGAGCTTTCTTCAGAAGATGGAGACTGCGATTTCGGCGATCCGCACATTTCCTCTTTCGGGCAGTCCCGTCGAGAACCCGTACGTCAAACGAAACGATATTCGCAAAACAATGGTCGGCAATTACGTTTTGTATTACCTGCCCGATCATCTGAAGCATAAAATCGTGATCTTGCGGATCGTATACGGTCAAAGAGATCGGGATCATATCGAGGAAAATCTGTAAAGCTGTAAAGCTGTAATACCTCAACTGACGAATTTCCACTTGAAAAACTTTCGTATTTCGGGTATTATACAAGTGTATTTTTCATAGCTGACTGCGCCGCTGTTATCAACGCTGATAACAATATGATAACAAAAGCACAGACAGGCAGGATAATACAGATGATAGGAATAACCAAAAGACTCTATCCCATACAAAACAGATTTTATAAACAAAATTGTTTAATAGCTGTGGAATTCGAATTATTCCCGAATATAATAACCGCTCCCCGGCCGCTGAATAAAAATCAGCATCCGGGGAGCTTTTTTATAATTAAACATATTGATAATAACTTCAATCTGTGATAAAATCAAATCTGCGGGAATTCCTTGTCCCCAGAAACGGTCGGATACGGAGGATATGAATATGAAAAAGATTTTTGCCGCATTGCCGTGTTATAACGAAGGCTTGAATATCGGTGAATTGATCGACAAATGGAACGAACAAAAAGAAAAACTCTCAGACCGGGGATATGAACTGACCGTCGTCGGCATCGACGACTGCAGCACAGACGACACAAAGAAGATCATTCTGGAAAAACGCGGGCAGTACGGGAATGTCGAGCTGCTTCCGCACGAGGTGAACAAAGGGCTCTGCGGCGGGCTCAACTCCGCGATCGGGTATTTTCTGCAAAACGGCGCAGACGGGGATCTTCTTGTGCTGATGGACGGGGACAATACCCATGATCCGGTCTATATCCACGAGATGGTTGAAAAGCTTCTCTCCGAAGGAAAAGATTGCGTGATCGCATCCCGTTACTGTGAGAATTCCGATATCGCGGGCGTCGCGAGGCACCGGGAATTCATGAGCGATATGGCGAAGGTCTATTACAGCGTCGTGCTGCGCGTCCCGGGCGTCAAAGACTATACCTGCGGATACCGGCTTTATACTTATCCGATCATCGAAAAGCTTGTCTCGCGGTACGGCAGCGAGCCGATCGTCGAAAAAAGCTTTGCCTGCATGATGGAGCTTCTTTATAAGCTTTATCTTGTCGGCGCGTCGTTCGGCGAGGTCGGGTTCCTTTTGAGGTATGACAAAAAACAGGGAGAAAGCAAGATGCGGGTCGTAAAAACAATGCGCAAAAGCCTTGTTACCGCGGTTTCTCTCCGGATCGGCAACAAAAAGTCAAAGGAGAGATCATGATGGCAAAGCGGGCAAAAACAGCTTTTATCTTCGTCATATTGTTCGGCTTCGCCTTCTGGCTGTCGTTATCCACCCGGTTTTTCTTCGGCCCGAAGGATTACGGCCACGACGCGGGGATTTTTGCATACATCGGGTACGCGGTCACCCAGGGCAAAGCGTTATACACGGGAGCCTGGGATAATAAAGGTCCGCTGCTGTATCTGATCGATGCGCTCGGGATCCTGATCAACTATTCGCACGGCATATATATCATGGAGCTTCTCACTCTGTTCGGCACGGTCGTTTTTCTTTATAAAACAGCGGGTCTTTTCGTGTCGAGAGGCGTCGCCGTGCCCTGCGCGATCGTCAGCATGCTGTCTCTGACCGCAACGCTGGAGGGCGGTAACCTGTCCGAAGAATACGCGCTGCCGTTCACCGCGCTCGCCTTTTATCTGATAGCGAAGTATCTGCGAAACGGGCTGCGGTTGAAGGCGGTTGAAATGATGCTCGTCGGGATGGGGATCTCTGCGGTATTTCTGCTGCGGATGAATATCCTTGCGTTCCTCTGCGTCGCCGTCCTGGGCGTGATTATCGTCCTGCTGAAAGAAAGGAATTACAAAGAGCTCGGCAGGGTTTTTCTGTTTGCGTTTCTGGGCTTCGCGATTTTCACCGCGCCGTTCGTGATATATCTTGCCGCGAAGGGATCGCTGAAGGCCTGTATCGATTCGGCTTATCTCGGCGCTGTCGGCGCGTTCTCGCCGATCAGCAGGGGAAAACGAATCAATAACGTCAACAATATGGCGCTTTCGTTATCCGCCAGCGGATCGCTGTTTATCGCTGTCCTGTTTGTCTTTTTCTTTGCTTTGGATTATATGTTGAATAAGAAATACAAGAAACACGAGTATGATCCGTTTGATGTTTTGTGCGTGATTTCTTTCTTCGGGCTGTTCGCAACGCTTTTGGCAAATTCCCTTTCCGGAGCGAATCATCTACATTATTTTATGGCGTTTGTGCCGGCGATGATCCTGCCGACCGTCTGGCTCGCAAAGGCTGCGCTTCGGTTGGCAAAGCCTGAAAAGCTCGGCGGAAAAATCAAAAAATATTATAAACCAGCGGTCAGCTTCGGTCTTGCCGCGGTGATCGGTTTTTCCTGCATTCTCCAGTTCTCTATTTCAATGTTCTGGAGATACAAATATGAGAGAAAGACGGAGAAACCCGCAAGTGCCGATCTGGTCGTGGATTATATTCAAAAGAATTCCGAGGAGACAGACCTGATCGAGGTGATCGGTTATAATACGGCCGTCTCGTCTTATTTCGGCGCAAAAAGACTGGCGGCGTCCAATTATTTCTATTACGCGAACGGTCGGTTCAGTGAAGAGGCGAAAACGGAATTCGCGAATAAGATCGCCGGGGACCTTATGAAGAATCACCCGAAGCTTATCATGTTTGAGTTGAGTGGGGGATCCGGGAAACAATACGATTTTGAACAGCATTGCGCAGATGTTGAGCAGTGGCGGTCTTTCCTGGACGAGAATTATGTTTTGCAGGATAACGATTTCGGCTATACGATATATAAGCATAAATAAATGAAAAACCGCTCCCCGGACGCTGGACGTAAACCGGCGTCCGGGGAGTTTTTGCTGCTGTGTGGATATATACAAATTCTGATTTATCGGGGCGATGCGCCCCGTAAATCAGAATTTATTGAAAAATGAAGAGTGAAAAATGAAAAGTAAAAAATTTCGGTGCGATCGCAAGCGACTCGCCATTATAGAGGATAAAACTCTTTATGCTATGCGTAATGGCAGGTTCGCGATTTGTTTTCCACTATGCTCTGACTCCTGAATACTTTTTTCAATAAAAAGGCGCGAAGCGCTTTTCCGCAACTTTTCATTCTTCACTTTTCACTTTTCTCTTTTCATTTGATTTATCAACCAGCCCCTCCACGATTTTCCGAAACTCCGGCATCTTCCGGAATTCATCGCTCAACGGGTAATGCTCCGTCATCAGCTCGCGCAGCCGCTCCCGTGCGCTCATTTCCCGGTACCGTTCCTCCCGCTCGTAAAAGATCGCCGTCCGTTCCGCCTCGGGCAGACCGTCGTACAGGACCGCCTGCTCCGCCGCGAGGCGAAGATACCGCAGGGCGGCGGCATCGTCGCCGGTCTCGGCGTATAAATGTCCGAGATGCCCGTAGTTATAGATCAGATGGAGCCGGTTTTTGGTGGGACGCCCGTCCGCGTCAAGCAGCTTTATCACGCCGTTCATATGCTCGATCGCGCCGATCCGGTATTCCGCGGTAAAGGGTCCCTGATAATAACACCAGCCGATCACGGCGTTCTGGAGAAGGTAGGTCAGTTCCTCGATCTCCGCGGCGACAGTCTCATACCGATTCTCCGCGGTCGCCCAGTCCGAGGCCGCAAGCTCCCGCGCGTCCTCGAGCGCGGGCAGCGTTTCGATGATGCGCTCCGCCTGCCGCCGGTACGCTTCGTCGTAACCGAGCGTACAGTACTGCCGCATCAGGTTTTTCAGCATCAGCCGCTTTGAGCGGATCCGGATCGCATCGTCCGTGCAGTGTTTTCGGATCCGTTCGCAGATCTTCGCTGTCTGAACGGAGTATTCTTCGACGTCGGGATATTTTTGCTCCGTCTGCAGCAGCTCCATATACCGCACGAGGATCGCGTATTCGTTCGGAAACTCCTTTACCGCTTTCCGGTATTCACGGAATACCGCGGAAACGTTTTTCAACGTCATGTTATCGTAAAGCGCGAGATAGTATCCGATCTTTTCCTCTCGCTTCGACCGGTCCGCGCCGAGCAGTTCGTCGACGGTCACGCCGAAGAGATCCGCGATCGTCGGCAGCGCGGTCACGTCGGGATAGGTCTCGCCCCGCTCCCATTTGCTCACGGTCTGAAAGGACACGCCGAGACAGTCCGCCAGCGCCTCCTGCGTCAGCTCCCGCGCCTTTCGCAGACGCTTCAGGTTTTCGCCGAAGTATATTTGCATCGATATCACCTCTCGTCTGTATGATAACCGAATACGCGGCGCAATGCAATAACCTGATCGGCGAACCGGTCTCGCCGGGGGCGGGAATCCGCGGAGAAAAAGATCCTCGTCAACTTGCATTTTCGTGACGGAAATGATATTATATACTTGTTGCTTTATTATTTGTATATTAAGTGTTAGAGGAAAGAAAAAAATATGTCTGAATATAAGTTGTTTTCAATTGCCGGAGATGTAAAAGAAAGAACTTCCTCAGAGGTCGTTCTGGAACGGGAACTGCAGAATCTGATTGAACAGAATATGGAAATTTTCTTCGGCGTTCGGTTTTTGAAAAGCGAGTATGCCATTACAAACGGGAGAATGGACAGCATCGGTATTGATGAGAATAACAGTCCGGTGATATTCGAGTATAAGCGCAGCCAGAACGAAAATGTAATCAATCAGGGATTGTTTTATCTCGATTGGCTTCTGGATCATAAGGCGGACTTCAAACTTCTTGTAATTGAAAAACTCGGGATGGATGCGGCAGAAAGAATTGACTGGTCTGTGCCCTGTGTGATATGCATCGCCCATGATTTTACGAAGTATGACGTGCACGCCGTAAATCAGATGCAGCGAAATATCAAACTGGTCAGTTATCGAAAATACGATAATGATTTGATTCTTTTTGAACATCTGAACGCACCGGTCGTAAAGCCGTTACCGGAGGCTGATCCGTCGGAGAATGAAGGAAGATCGAGTCCACAGAAATCGCACCTTGAAAAACTGGCGCTTGCCTCAAAACAAATGAAAGATCTGTATCGTTCGATCTGCGATTATATTGAATCTCTCGGTGACGATATTGTCCAAAATCAGTTAAAGCTGTACCTTGCTTATAAAAAAGTGCAGAATATGATTTGTATTGAAATATATTCGAAACAAATCATTCTTTTTTTGAAACTGAATCCCGAAACAGTTGAATTGGAGGACGGGTTTACGAGAGATATGCGAAGTGTGGGACATTACGGCACCGGAGATCTTCAGATCACGATCAAAAATGCGGCGGATTTTGAAAAAGCAAAACCATACATCATTCGTGCCTATAATGAAGCATGACCGCAGAAACAAACGATGGATAAGGAGCAGAAAAATTGATGTCAGATGATATGATATCCTCTGTCGTGCGGGAGATCGGAACGATCCTCGAATCCGCGCGGAACCGTGTCGCCGTGCAGGTGAACGCTGAATTGCTGAATACCTATTGGAACATCGGACGGATCATTGCGGAATATGAACAGACTTTGCCGGGTCGTGCTGATTACGGCAAACAGACGTTAAAAGAACTGTCCCGTGTTTTGACCGATGATTTCGGTAAAGGCTTTTCCGTTTCAAATCTTCAGTTTATGCGGCGCTTTTATCAAACGTATCAAATTCAACAGACAGTGTCTGTTAAATTGAGCTGGTCGCATTACTGTGAGCTGATGAGCATTACCGATTCGCGTCGGCGGGGATTTTATGAGAAAGAATGTGAACGTTCCGGCTGGTCGGTGCGGGAATTGAAACGGCAGATTGAATCTTCATTATTTGAACGCCTTCTTCTTTCGGATGGTCAGGCAAATCAAGAAAAGGTGCTTTCGCTTGCAGCGAAAGGGCAGGAGATCGCAGTTCCTGCCGATATCATAAAAGACCCTTATGTTTTTGAATTCCTCGGCATTCCGGAAAACAAACCGGTCATGGAGAACGATCTGGAGAAGGCGTTGGTTCGGCAGATTGAGGACTTCCTGTTGGAACTTGGTCGCGGTTTTATGTTCGTCGGCACGCAGCAGCGCGTGACGCTGAATAATACGCATTATTATGTGGATATGGTTTTCTATAACAAAGAGCTGCACGCATATGTGCTGATCGAATTGAAAACGGTCAAGCTCATGCCGGAGGCGGTCGGACAGCTGAATATGTATCTGAATTATTACGCTGCAGAAATAAATGAACCAAGCGACAATCCGCCGATCGGAATCATTCTCTGCACCGATAAGAATAACGTGACGGCAGAATACGCATTGGGAGGACTTTCCAACCATATTTTTGCTTCCACATATACTTATATTATGCCTGAAAAAGAGCAGTTGATCGCAAAGGTGGAAGCGGTGCTGGAGCGTTGGGAAAAAAAAGATAATGAATCAACGGATTGATTTTTTCTGTGTTTTTGTTAGTGATTACGGGGGATTTTTATGCAGCATCCGAATCTGTTCTGTACCGGCGACGACGTCCGGCGTTTCCGCGAAAAGATGAAGTCCGATCCCGCTGCGGCAGAGCGCTACCGCAGTGCGGTCGAAAAGGTCGAAGAACGCCTCGCCGAGCCGTTTATCACGTGGGAGGAGGCCAACGGCAAAGAGAGCCTGCACGCCAATTTCTGCCTGATGCGCTCGCAGGCGAATACGCTTCTTTCCACGCTGGGATTGAAATATCTCATCGAGGGGGACGAGCGCTGCGCCGTGCGGCTGAAGGAGCTGATCGTCCATTACATCGGCTTCGAGCGCTGGTACGCCCGCAGCTACGTCGTGCGGGAGCCCAATCCGTGGCATTCGGATCTGTGCTCGACGGGCACGACGCTCGCGCTCGGCAGGATCTACGACATCATACGGGATTCTCTCACGCCGGAGGAACGGCATACCCTTGCCGAGGGGATCTTTGAAAAGGGGATCGGAACCGGCCTCGGCGACTGGGCGCTGCCCGAAACGCGCATCCACGCGCTGGATTCCATGGGGCACAACTGGTGGGCTGTGTGCATCGGCGAAAGCGCGACGGCGCTTCTCGCGCTGCAGGACGACCTGCCCGGCAGGGACTGCGCCGGGATGCTCGACTGCGCGGACCGGGCGCTGGCGGCGTTCCTGACCTACGGCGGCAACCGGCTGTTCAACAAAACGCGCAATTTCGACGACCAGGGGATGTTCTATGAGGGCGTGGGGTACGACGATTACGGCGTCGGGTCTCTTCTGCGGTACTTATGGTGCCGGGAGCGGTGTTCCGGCAGGAACGAAACGATCCGCGCGGCGATCCCCGCGGGCTTCTGCGACGCGCCGCTCACGTTCCTTTATCCGTTTACGAAGGACGGGAAAACGGAGCTTTATTCTCTGGATTTCTGTGACAACGATATCTGGAACTCGGCGTACGGGCTGGCGAAAAGCGCCGTGCTGCTTGGGCTTGCCTCCGCCCCCGCGCGGGCTTACGCCGCCCGCTGCGGCGCGGATCTCTGGGAGGAGATCGCCGGATGCGATTTTTCGGCGCCGGGCTGCTCCATGGAGGAGCTGCCGAAGACCGCCGTGTTCTCCTCCGGTTACGCGCTGACCCGCGACACCTGGGCGCCGGACGGCACGCTTTTCGCGGTGCGCAGCGGCTTCTGCTGGAACCATTCCCATAACGACGCGGGCAGCTTCGTGATCTTCCACAGGGGCAAGCCGTTCTTTACCGACAGCGGCACCTGCGACTACAGCCACCCGCTGTATCACGACTATTACTGCCAGGATCGGGCGCACAGCGTGGTGCGCGTGGGAGAGAACGGACGGCGCGACGAGGAGCTTTACCGCGGCACCCGTTTCCCCGGGGCGATCTCCGACAGCTATGAGGGGGAGGGCTTCGTCTTCTTCCAGGCGGATTCCACCGGCCCGATGGCGCACCTCTGCTCCCGTCTCTACCGGAATTTCTTCTGGATCGACAGCCGCCTTCTTGTGATTGTCGACGACGTTTACTGCCACGAACCGGAAACGGTACAGCTCTCGTTCCACTTCGACGGGACGTACCGGCGGGAAAAGAACGCGGTCCGCTTCGACAACGGCGGCATGACCGCCGCGCTGATCTCCCATCTGCCCGCCATGACGCTGAAGGAGAAGATCGGCCGCGGTTCCGGCAAGCCGGACGAGGACAAGATCTATCTCGAGCTGCGGGATGACGAAAAGGCGCGCACGCATACGCTCATCCATACGCTGGAGCTGGATCCCGAGACCCGCCGCACGGCGTTCCGGACGCTGAAGACCGATACCGCCGACGGCATTCTCATCATCGACGGCGAAACGGAGCGGGAGATCTGGTATAACCATCTGGCGGACGGCCACGTGATGCACGACAACTCGCAGACGACGCTGGGCGGCTTCGACACCGACGCTTACATGTTGATGATCACCCGCGATCAGCGCGAGAATACCGAGCGGGCGTTCGTCGTGTGCGGCAGCTTCCTGCGCCGGGACGGCAGGGTATATCTGAGCAGCTTTGCGAAGATCACAAAAGAAGTCGTCACGAAAAATTGAGAAATAAGAATTATCAAAAGCCGTTCTTCGCGGGGCTGCGGAGAACGGCTTTTCGATTCTGTCGTTTCTTTATTTTGCTTTTCCCAGCGTTTTTTCGTATTCCGCCTCTTTGAAGCCGACGAGCACGAAGTCGTCCGAAACGAGCAGCGGGCGCTTGACGAGCATCCCGTCGGATGCGAGCAGGGCGAACTGTTCGTCCTCGCTCATCTGCGGCAGGCGCTCTTTCAGGTTCAGCGCCTTATACTGCAGGCCGCTCGTGTTGAAAAACCTTTTCAGGGGCAAGCCGCT
>JAFRTA010000190.1 GCA_017427315.1 Clostridia bacterium | reverse complement strand
TGTCGTTTTTCATAGTACAATATTCTCGCTTTCAGTGTGGTTTTTCCAGTCAATTAAATTATACTATGAAAGCCGCGACCGAGCAACCCTTTCGGGCTACTCGGTCGTGTTTTTTTTGGAGCTTATTGCAACAGCCCCTTTACGAACCGCCTGCGGATGGTGGGCGTCGAGCCCGTACACCGTGGGAGTGTCGGGCGGAACGAGCGCCCAGAACTCTTTGCTCCACGGCTCGCGCAGATAGGTCGCGCGGTTTTTTTCGAGCAGAACGCCGCATTCGGCGGCGGTCTCGATGATCCGCCGCGCAACGTCCTCATGCGCCGGCGTCCATTCCTTCTGATGGCGGAAGATCCTGTCGGGATGGGCGCAGACCGTGAACAGCCCCGTTTTCATCCCCTCGATCATCGCCTCGCCGCAGGCGAACGCTTCCCGCGCTTCTTCTTCCTCCGTGGGCAGCTCGCAGCTGTAAACGCCGGGTGACGTCTCCCACATGTGCTGTCCGAGGATCAGGATCTCCATGCCGGGCAGGCCGAGCAGCGCCTCGTACCATTTCCGGCGCGAGGGATAATACTCCATCTCAAGCCCGATATGCACGTCGATGCGCGGGGCGTATTTCTCCTGCAGCTCCGTCAGCGTCGTGATGTATTCGCCGATATCCTCCGGTTCCATGCGGTCGTGCGGATAATCCGGGAACGGGCCGTGGTCGGTGAACCAGATGCTTTTGAATCCCTCTGCGATCGCCGTGATGATATAATCGTCGTCCGGCACGTCTGCCGCGTGGCAGCAGCGGTATGTGTGGACGTGAAACGCCGCGTCGGGGCGGAGCAGTTCATTTTTCCTATTCATATCATTTCACCTGATTTCGCATTTCCGGGTCCGGCGTCCGGAGCTCGGAGATCGGCTCTCGCACCTCAATTTTCTCATCTTGTAAAAGCAATAAACGGAAGCGGGAAGCTTCCGTTTCTTTGCGTTATTCCACAGGCGGAACAGGCGGTTCGCCGGGGTGCAGGTCGGTCCCGTTCGCGGGGTCGAACGTTTCTCCGGGGGCGTTCTCTGCGCCGGTCGGCGCGCCGGACGCTGCGTCGCTGTCTGCATCGGACGGCCCGTTCGTCGCCGGGGGCGGGTTCAGCGTGCCCTTCATCAGCTTCTCGAAGTCCTCGCCGTCGATCTTCTCGTATTCGATCAGATACTCGGCGAGCTCGACGAGCTTATCCATATGCGCACGGAGGATCTCCTCGCAGCGCTTGTAAGCCTCGGTGATGATGCGGTTGACCTCGGCGTCGATCTCGGCGGCGGTCGCCTCGGAATAATTCCGGACGCTGCCGTAATCCCTGCCGAGGAAGACCTCGTGGTCCGCGCCGCCGTAATTGACGGGGCCGATCGAATCGCTCATGCCGTATTTCGTGACCATGCCGCGCGCCATATCCGTCGCGCGTTCGATATCGTTCGACGCGCCGGTGCAGATATCGCCCTGGGTCAGCGCCTCGGCGACGCGGCCGCCGAGCAGGATCACAAGATCCTCCTGCATGTGCTTCTTCGAAAGGTGCAGCTTATCCTGCTCCGGACGCGAGAGCGTGAAGCCCGCCGCCATGCCGCGCGGGATGATCGAAACGTGGGAGACCGGGTCCTGCCCGGGCTGGAAATAGGTCGCGATCGCGTGGCCCGCCTCGTGATAGGCGGTGATGCGCTTATCCTCTTCGGTGCGCTTGGTCGACTTTTTCTCGGTGCCGACGATGACCTTCATCGTGGCCTCCTCGATCTCCTTCATGGTAATTGCCTTGAGATTTCGGCGCGCCGCGAGCAGCGCAGCCTCGTTGAGCAGGTTTTCCAGGTCCGCGCCGGTGAAACCGACGGTCTGCTTCGCGATATCCTCCAGCTTTACGTCGGGCGCGAGGGGCTTGAACGGTTTCTTCGCGTGGACCTTCCGGATCTCGGTCCTGCCCTTCGGCAGCC
>JAFRTA010000189.1 GCA_017427315.1 Clostridia bacterium | reverse complement strand
CCCGGATATTGACAGTTATCTCGGACTGATGCATACGCTGTTTGCCTTGGAAGATTTGTACGGGCTAACAATAGAAAATAGGGACGGCGGTTGTTTTCTGCGTTTTGATCCGGCAGCGGGCAAAGACGCTGAAATGATTTCAGAAATGGTTAAAGCGTGGGGTGCAATTGCTGAAAGATACCGCGCAGGAGAGATTGACAAAGAAAAATACGATCAATGGCGTTACCGCTATCCTGAATTTGATCAGACGCAGGGATTTGTTAAAATCCCGTCAAAGCAGTTAAGCGACGCGCTGCTGGATAACGAATAAAGAAAGACAAAAACAGAAAGCCCATAGCTGCGTTTCATTCACAGCTATGGGCTTAAACTTTACAGACGATATGTTTTGACGACAGGCAGGAATACCGTTTATATTATTCCTTTACCCGACAACCGCCGGGACGAAAGAATAATGCCGAATTCTGCAACTGTTATCAAATTGTTATCAAAAGACTATTGTGAGTGCCGAAAACCGTTGATATATCTGCGTTTTCAGACTTTCAACTATTATTCCCATTCCACCGTTCCCGGCGGCTTGGACGTGATATCGTAGACTACTCGGTTCACATGGGCGCATTCGTTGGTAATCCTGTTCGATACCTTCGCGAGGATATCGTAGGGGATCCTCGCCCAGTCGGCGGTCATGAAGTCGTCGGTCGTGACGGCGCGGACGGCGACGAGATATTCATAGGTCCGATGGTCGCCCATCACGCCGACGGTCTTCACGCCGGGCAGCACGCAGAAGAACTGCGCCATCTGCTTCTCATACCCGTTTTTCGCCATCTCGTCCCGCAGAACGGCGTCCGCGTCCTGCAGGATCTTTATTTTTTCCTCGGTGATCTCGCCGATAATGCGCACGCCCAGGCCGGGCCCCGGGAAGGGCTGCCGCCAGACAAGGGATTTGGGCAGACCGAGCTTTTCGCCCACAAGGCGAACCTCATCCTTGAACAGCTCCGAGAGCGGCTCGATGACGCCGAGGAATTTGATATCTCTCGGCTTTTTGACCCTGTTGTGGTGGGTCTTGATCACCGCGGCGTCGCCCTTGCCGGATTCGATGCAGTCCGGGTAGATGGTGCCCTGCGCGAAATATCCCAGCTCCGGCTGCTTTCTGATCTCCTCCCAGAAGACCCGGTAGAACTCCCTGCCGATGATCTTCCGCTTGCGCTCGGGGTCTTTCACGCCCTTCAGCTTCGCGACGAATTCCTCTCCGCAGTTGACCCGCACGAAATTCATATCGAACAGAGAGGTGAAGGTCTTTTCCACCTGATCCCCCTCGTCCTTGCGCATGAGGCCCTGATCCACGAACACGCAGGTGAGCTGTTTGCCCACCGCCTTTGACAGCAGCGCCGCCGCAACGGAGGAATCCACGCCGCCGGAGAGCCCCAGCACCACGCGCTTGTCGCCGATTTTTGCGCGCAGCTTTTCGACCGTCGTGTCGATAAAATTGTCCATGACCCAGTCGCCGCGGCAATGGCAGATCTCATACAGGAAATTATACAGGATCTGCGAGCCGTATTCCGAATGGGTCACCTCCGGGTGGAACTGCACCGCGTAGATATTCTTCTTTATATTCTGCATCGCCGCGCAGGGGCAGTCCGCCGTCGTGCCGACGACCTCATACCCCGCGGGCGCCTTCGCCACGTAATCCGTATGGCTCATCCACACGACCGAGCTTTTCGGGATATTGCGAAACAGCGGCGACTCCCCCGCTTTGAATTCCACCTTGCCGTATTCGGACACCGGCGCGGTCTTCACCCTG
This sequence comes from Clostridia bacterium, assembly GCA_017427315.1. Classification (GTDB taxonomy): domain Bacteria; phylum Bacillota; class Clostridia; order Oscillospirales; family Acutalibacteraceae; genus RGIG2774. The sequence goes on along the minus strand of JAFRTA010000189.1, from coordinate 522 downwards.
CCGCCCGCCATCCACGCGATGAGCTGACAGCCGTAGCAGATGCCGAGCACCGGCACGCCGAGATCGAGGATCTCCTTCGCGTAGTGGGGCGACGCAGGGTCGAACACCGAATTCGGCCCGCCGGTAAAAATAATGCCCGCGTATTTCGCCTTTCGGATCTGATTCAGACTCGTCGTATAGGGCAGGATCTCGGCGTAGACGCGGTGGTCGCGCACCCGCCGGGCGATAAGCTGGTTATACTGCCCGCCGAAGTCGAGCACGAGGATCTTCTGCAGTTCCATGTTTCGTCCCCCTTTTTTCTCAGTATATCACGATCGGGGGAAAAGTAAAGAGATAAATTCTGATTTGTCGGGCTGTCGCCCGAAGGGATGAGGGATGAGGGATGAGAGAACGATAATGATACGCTTTGCGTCTCGGTTTATTCTCCGCGATTGTCGAAAAATGAACGCTATCGCGTCTTTTGAGGTAAAAAATAAATTAAACCCTTATCCCTTATCCCTCATCCCTCATCCCTTATCCCTG
>JAFRTA010000188.1 GCA_017427315.1 Clostridia bacterium | reverse complement strand
GACCCGAGACCCAAGATACAGACTTAAAGTCTGTGCGACTTGGTAAAAACTGAGATAAACCGCGGCTTTTTTATCGTTATCTTGCGTAGATTTCAGCACCTCGGGACTCGGGTCTCGGTACTCGGGACTTAAATTCTGATTGAACGGCTCCGCCGTCAGATCAGAATTTGAAAGGAGCAGCATGCAAATCATTGCCTGGATCGGGGTCTTTGCGGTCCTGATCGTATTTATCGTGATTTTCATAATAGCGTCAAGGAGCTTTTCGAAACGCGCGAAGCTCAAAAAAGAGTTTTACGCCAAGGCCGACCGGCAGCGGGCGAATATGCTGAAATATAAGAACGCCGACGCCGGAACGCTTTCCGTCGCGTCTGCCTTTGAGCTGATCGAAGGGCTCGCCGCCGGCGTGCAGGAGGAGCTTTCCGACAGCGCGGCGCCGAACGCCGCGTTTCTCGAGCTGCCCCTGTGGCGCAGATACGCCTACGCCGCGTATTATTTCTTTTCCGACAGCAGGATCAGGCTTTCGGGCTTTTTTCGCAGCAGCGGCGAGCCGCTGCTCTCCGCCGCGCTGGAGTGTCTTGAAAAAACCGGGGCGGAGGAGTATCTTGCGCTGATCCGGTCGGAATACGAGATGCTCGACGATAACAACGACGCGGTTTCCGTCGAGGAACCGAAAATTGCCGCCTGGGACGAGGCGTACGCGAAGCTCGACCCCGCGCCGCTGGCGGAGAGAGTGAAAAATGTGATCCTGTGCGCAAAGAATGAAGCATGAAACATTTCGGACGGACTGCGTCCGTACCTGATGACAGAGTGCGTATCATTATCCGTTATTTCGGGAGGTAAGGTCCATGACCGAAGAGATTGAGATCCGTGAGAGCGCGTTCGGGCGCAATTATGACGCCGGTACGAAAATGCTGAAATTCCCGTATCCCGTGATCATTGTCGCGGCGTTTCTTTTCCTCGGTTTCCTGACGCACCGGTGGCATCCGCTGTGGATGCTGTTCCTGACGGTCCCGGCGTATTATCAGTACGCCGCCGCTTTGCGCAGAAAAACGCAGAAGGGGTATCTTCTGACGCTGCCGGTCATACCGCTTTCGGTGATCGTGTTCCTCGCGCTCGGTTTTACGCTGCACCTATGGAAATTCGCGTGGATCGTTTTTATTCTGGATATCGTTTATTATTGGTATATCGCCGCGAACGTCAGGAATACGGAGGGGTAAGAAGATGTATCACAGAACGCTCGCCGCGCCGACGCCTCCCATGGGCTGGAACAGTTGGGACTGCTACGGCGCGGGCATAACAGAGAAAGACCTGCTCGGAAACGCCCGATACATGGCGGAGCACCTGAGGGAATACGGCTGGCAGTACGTCGTCTGCGACATTCAATGGTACGAGCCGGCCGCCGTCGATACCGATTACAACAACTTCACGCCGCTCTGCATGGATGAATACAGCCGCCTGATCCCCGCGCCGAACCGGTTTCCCTCGGCGGCGGACGGGAAGGGATTCGCCCCGATCGCGGACAAAATTCACGCGATGGGGCTGAAGTTCGGCATACATATGCTGCGGGGGATTCCCCGGCAGGCGGTGCATTCCGGCGCGCGGACGAAAAGCGGCGTCCCGGCCCGTGGGATCGCCGCGCAGTATTCGGTCTGCCCGTGGAATACCGACATGTACGGCGTGGATCACACGAAAAAAGGCGCGCAGGAATACTATGATTCGATATTCGAATTATATGCTTCCTGGGGCGTGGACTACGTCAAGGTCGACGATATCGCAAATACGGAATTTCTGAAGGACCGGCCCTATTCGGCGGAGAAAGAGATCGAGATGATCCGCGCAGCGATCGACAAGTGCGGCAGAAGCATCGTGTTGAGCCTGTCGCCCGGACCCGCTCCGATCGCGAACGCGCGCCACCTCGCCGCAAACGCCGACATGTGGCGCATGAGCGGGGATTTCTGGGACCGGCGCGACAAGCTGATCGAGATGTTCCGCCTTTGCGAGCGGTGGTACGCGTACGTCGGCGACGGCCGCTGGCCGGACTGCGATATGCTGCCCGTCGGGCGGCTGACGGTGACGCACCGCAAGCTCGGTTCCCATTATACCCGTTTTACGCGCGACGAACAGATCACGATGATGAATCTCTGGTGCGTCTTCCGCTCGCCGCTGATGATCGGCGCCGAAATGCGCGATAACGACGATTTTACGCTCGGGCTGCTGACGAACGCGGAGCTGCTTGACATCAATCAGCATTCGGCGGCACCGGTCCCCGTGATCTGCGGCGAAGAAGAAGCCGTCTGGCAGAATACAACGGAAGACGGCACGCCCGTCGCCGCGCTGTTCAATCTGACGGAACGGGAGCGGACGGTCGGGGTGACGCTCGAAGAGCTCGGACTCTGCGGTTCTTACGCCCTTTACGACGTGTGGCGCCACGAAACCGTCGGCGGGACGGATTCGGTGGTCTCCGCGCGCCTTCCGGCGACGGGCTCTGTCGTCTATTTGCTGAAATCTTGTAAAAATTGCTGAAAACAGGAAATGCAGACGTTTCGTTTTTTGGTCGGAATGATTGACAAAACGAAGCGTTTGATTTATAATAAAACCATCCAATTTGAAAGGAGATTTGTTTTATGGGTCTTATCAAAGCCGGCATCGGCGCCGTGGGCGGCGTTCTTGCCGATCAATGGAAGGAATTTTTCTACTGCGACAGTCTGGATAAGGATACGCTTATCATCAAAGGCCAGAAAAGAACGGGTTCCCGTTCTTCGAACACCAAGGGAAGCGACAATATCATCTCCAACGGCTCCGGCATCGCCGTCGCCGACGGCCAGTGCATGCTGATCGTCGAGCAGGGCCGCGTCGTCGAGGTCTGCGCCGAGCCCGGCGAATTCACTTACAACAGCTCCACCGAGCCCAGCATTTTTGCGGGCAATCTGGGCGAGTCCATCAAACAGACGTTTGCGACGCTCGGCAGGCGGTTTACTTACGGCGGCGACACGGGGAAGGATCAGCGCGTCTATTATGTCAACACCAAAGAGATCATGGACAACAAGTTCGGCACCCCGACGCCGATCCCCTTCCGCGTGGTCGACAGCCGCGTGGGGCTGGATATGGATACGGAGATCCGCTGCAACGGCGTTTATTCCTATAAAATCGCCGACCCGATCATCTTCTATACCAAGATTTGCGCCAACGTTGCGCAGAGCTTTGACAGAAGCGAAATCGACGCACAGCTCAAAACCGAATTCGTCGACGCGCTTTCGCCGGCGTTCGGCGAGCTTGCCGGTCTGGAGCTGCGTCCCTCGCAGATCCCCAGCCATACGAAAGAGCTGCGCGAGTATGTCAACAACGCGCTGCGCGACCTTTGGTACGAAGCCAGAGGCCTTTCCGTCGTTTCCATCGCGATGAACCCCGTTTCCCTTACGCCGGAGGATGCGGAGTATCTCAAACAGTTCCAGCGCGCGGACGCGGTTGATCGCCGTCCCGGTCTCGGAACCGCGCGTTATATCGAGAAGGCCGGCGAGGCGCTCGGCGACGCGGCGAACAATCCCAACGGCGGCATGGCCGGCTT
>JAFRTA010000187.1 GCA_017427315.1 Clostridia bacterium | reverse complement strand
GTGTCCGCCGGCAGGCGGACGCCCCTTTTGCGTCAAATACTGATTTGTCGCTGCAAAGCAGCGAACAAATCAGAATTCCCGTGAGATGTGAAATGTGAGATGTAAGATGTAATTACTTTTCACATTTCACATTTTTCTGTTCACTGAAATACTGATTTGCCGAGGTCAAAGACCTCGACAAATCAGTATTTATCCCACAATCAGTTCATTGATCAGCTCCGCGATCTCCACCGGGTCGTCGACCTGCATGCCCTCGATCATGCGCGCCTCGGCGTAAAGAAGCTTCGCGAGCTTGCCGAGCCTGTCTTCGTCGTCCGCGGCTTCTCTGACCGTGTCGGCGATCGGATGCGACGCGTTGATCTCCATCACGAGCTGCGCCTTTACGTCTTCCGCGCCGGGCATCTGGCCGAGCACCTTTTCCATTTCGAGCGAAATGCCGCCCTCGCTGGTGATGCACACGGGGTGTTTCTTGAGCTTCGAGGTGAAACGCACCGCGTTTACGGCGCCGCCGAGCGCGTTTTTCATCGTCTCGAAGATATCCTTCGCGTCCTCGTTTTCTTTTTTCAGTTCTTCTTTTTCTTCATCCGTGGCAAGGTCGAGCTCGTCCGCGCAGACGTTGGCGAAAGGCTTTTCGGCGTAATTCATCAGCATTTTGATGGCGAATTCGTCCACCTGGTCGGTGAAATAAAGCAGCTCGAAGCCCTTTTCTTTGACCGCGTCTGCCTGCGGGAGCATATCGATCTTCTCTTTGGTCTCGCCGCAGGCGTAATAGATCGCCTTCTGGTCCTCGGGCATCCGGTCGACGTATTCCTGCAGCGTCATGAGCTTGTCCTCGTTCGAGGAGACGAACATCAGCAGATCCTGCAGTACGTCCTTGTGCGCGCCGTAATCGTTGTATACGCCGAATTTGATCTGGGTGCCGAAGGCGTTCCAGAATTTCTCGTATTTTTCCCGTTCGTTCTGCAGGAGCTTCGACAGCTCCGCCTTGATCTTCTTCTCGACGGTGCGGGCAATGACCTGGAGCTGGCGGTCGTGCTGCAGCATCTCGCGCGAGATGTTCAGCGAAAGATCCTCGCTGTCGACGAGGCCCTTGACGAAGCTGAAATAGTCCGGCAGCAGATCCGCGCATTTTTCGCTGATCATCACGCCTTTGGAATACAGGTTGAGTCCTTTTTCATAGTTTTTGGTATAGAAATCCCACGGCGCGTGCGCAGGGATATACAACAGCGCGTTGAAGGTCGCCGCGCCTTCGGTCTTGGAATGAACGACTGCGAGGGGTTCCTCGTAATCCATGAAGTTGTCTTTATAAAAACCGTTGTATTCCTCCGGCGTGATCTCGCTCTTGTTCTTTTTCCAGAGCGGGATCATGCTGTTGAGGGTGCGCGGCTCGGTGACGGTCTCGTAATCGTCGGGCGAGTATTTGTAATCCTCGGCGCTCGTGTCGACGCCTTCTTTCAGGCGCGAGGTCTCCATATCCATTATAATAGGATACCGGATATAATCGGAATACTTTTTGACGAGCGACGAGATGCGGTAGGAATCGAGAAACTCGCCGTATTTTTCGTCTTCGCTGTCTTCTTTGATGTGCAGCGTAACGACGGTGCCGACGCTCTCTTTTTCGCAGGGCTCGATCCCGTAGCCGTCAATGCCCGAGGATACCCAGCGGTTCGCCTCGTCCGAGCCGTAAGCGCGGCTCTCGACCGTGACCTTGTCCGCGACCATGAACGCCGAGTAGAAGCCCACGCCGAACTGACCGATCACGTCCACGTCTTCGCCGGTCTCATTGTCTTTTTTGAATTCCAGCGAGCCGCTTTTCGCGATCGTGCCGAGGTTTTTATCAAGCTCCTCCGCGGTCATGCCGACGCCGTTGTCTGCGATCGTGAGCAGTCGGTTCTCTTTGTCGACGGTAATGTCGATCCGGAAATCCTCCCGGTTCATGCCGACGTTTTCGTCGGTCAGCGAGCGGAAATAGAGCTTGTCCAGCGCGTCGCTCGCGTTGGAGATCAGCTCACGCAGGAAGATCTCTTTATGGGTATAGATCGAATTGATCATCATATCCATCAGTTTTTTCGATTCGGCTTTGAATTGTTTCGTTCTCATAAAAACCACCTCATAATAATTTTGTAAATGATAACGATATCACTATACCCGCACTGCGTGAACGAACTGATACAAAATTATGAATAAACAATAAATTTTAGCACTTTCAGTGTTTGAGTGCTAATAAATATTTGAAAAAACGGTTGAAAATTGCCGCGTAATATAGTAAAATATAAAATACGCTAATATGGGGATTAGCGCCGAATCCGCAGGGATTCGATAACGAGACTTGAAAGGACCCGATATAGATGGAAGAAAACAGGAAAAAGCACATTCCCGCCGCGCGGGAGCTGCCGGTCGTGCCGCTGCGCGACACGGTGCTGTTCCCCGGGACGAATCTGCAGTTTGAGGTTTACGGTCCCGCCGCTTTCGCCGCGGTCAAAAAAGCGATGGACGGAGACCAGCGCGCGTTTTTCACCGCGCAGAAGGACGCGACGCTCGACGCGCCGCGCTTCGGCGACCTTTACGCAATCGGCTGCGTCGGCAGGATCCGGCAGGTGCGCCGCGTGATGGACCGTCTCGCGCTGAACGTTTCGATCGACGGCGCGTACCGCGCGGTCATCTCCAAACGGCTGCCGTCCGTCGAATGCCTGAACGCCGCGGTCCTGCAGATCGCGGAACGCGAGGCGGGGGAATCGAATTACGTGACCGCTATGATGCGGCAGGGCAGAGAGCAGTTCCGCCGCTGGGCGGCGCTTGCGCATCCGGACGCGCACGTGGAGCTGCCGCCCGTGAACGGCCCCGGCGCGCTCGCGGACCTGATCGCCAATGAATTCCCGCTCGAGCCTGACGAAAAACAGGACCTGCTTGAGGAAACCGACCAGTTGAAGCGTCTCGAGGCGGTAAACGTGATCATTCTGCAGGAGATCGAGCTGCTGGAGCTTGAGGGCGAGATCAATGAAAAGGTGCAGGAAAAGCTCGACAAAGGGCAGCGCGAGTACTATCTGCGCGAGCAGATGCACACGATCGCAGAAGAGCTCGGCGAGGAGGACGACGAGGGCGAATACGAAAAGTATATGCGCCGTATCGGCGAGTCCGCAATGCCGGATGAGTGCAAAAAAAAGCTGACCGAGGAGACCGGACGGCTTCGCACGATGCCGCCCGCAAGTCCGGACGCGAATGTGTCGCGCACCTATCTCGACCGCTGCCTTTCTCTGCCGTGGGGAAAATACAGCAAAGACAATCTCGATATCGCGCACGCCAAAAGGATCCTCGAACGGGACCATTACGGCATGGCGGACGTCAAGGAGCGGATCGTCGAGCTGATTGCGGCGATGGCGGTCGCTCCTGACATCAAGGGACAGATCATTTGTTTTGCCGGTCCTCCCGGCGTGGGAAAAACCTCGGTCGTGCGTTCGATCGCGACGGCGCTGGGCAGAAAGTATCAGCGCATTTCTCTCGGCGGCGTGCACGACGAGGCGGAGATCCGCGGTCACCGCAGGACCTATATCGGCTCGATGCCCGGCAGGATCATCAACGCGGTGATCGACGCAGGCACGGCGAACCCGGTGATATTGCTCGATGAGATCGACAAGACCGCGGGCGATTTCCGCGGCGACCCGTCCTCCGCGCTTCTCGAGGCGCTCGACGGCGAGCAGAACAATACCTTTACCGACCACTATATCGATATGCCGTTCGATCTGAGCAAGGTGCTGTTCATTACCACGGCAAACGACAAATACGCGATCCCGGGCCCGCTGCAGGACCGTATGGAGATCATCGACCTTTACAGCTATACCGCGGAGGAAAAATTCCATATCGCAAAAAAACATCTGATCAAACGACAGCTCAAAGAACATAATATCAAGCCTGCGAGCCTGCGCATCACGGACAAGGCGATCCGTCTGATGATCGACGGCTATACCCGCGAGGCGGGGGTGCGCCAGCTTGAACGCCAGATCGCGAAGATCTGCCGCAAAACGTCGGTATTTCTGGCGGAGGATCCCGCGTGCAGAACCGTCGTGAACGAGAAAAACCTCGCCGATTTTCTCGGCGCGCGCAAATACCGACCCGAGGACGAGACGCGCGAGGACGCGGTAGGTCTGGTCAACGGGCTTGCGTGGACGAGCGTGGGCGGCGAGCTGCTGACGGTGGAGACCGCGGTGCTCGACGGCACCGGAAAAATCGAGCTGACCGGCTCGCTGGGCGACGTGATGAAGGAATCGGCGCGGGCGGCGGTGTCCTACGTGCGCAGCCGCGCGGACGCGCTGCACATCGACAGGGAATTCTAAAAGAATAAGGATATCCATATCCACGTGCCCGAAGGCGCGGTGCCGAAGGACGGACCCTCGGCGGGCGTCACGATGACCACGAGCCTGGTTTCCGCGCTGTCCGGCGTTCCGGTACGCGGCACCACGGCGATGACCGGCGAGGTCACCCTGCGCGGCAGGGTGCTGCCCATCGGCGGCCTCAAGGAAAAATCCATGGCGGCGTATAAGGCGGGCATGAAGCAGGTCGTGATCCCCTACGAAAACGTGCCGGACCTCGAGAAGATCGACGAGGCGGTGCGCGCGGGGCTTGAATTCCTGCCGGTGAAGACCGTGGACGAGGTGCTCTCCATCGCTCTGACGAAGAAACCGGGCGGAACGGGGGACGGCGCGCATGCTTGATTACGGAAAAATCGAGTTTGAAACCTCTTTCGGCACGATTTCGCAGCTCAGGTTCAGCGACCGTCCTGAGATCGTGTTCTCCGGCAGGTCGAACGTGGGCAAGTCCTCACTGATCAACGCCCTGTTCGCGCGTAAAAACCTTGCGAAGGTCAGCTCCGAGCCGGGCAAGACGATCACGATCAATTTTTACAGATGCGGCCCCGTGCGTTTCGTCGATCTGCCGGGTTACGGCTTCGCGAAGCGCTCGGGCGGCGAAAAACACCGCTGGGCGCAGCTCATGGAGTATTATTTTTCCTCGCAGCGGGATATCGCCCTTGTGGTGCAGCTGATCGACATGCGGCACGAGATGACGCAGGACGACGTGGATATGATAAACTACCTCGAGCATGCCGGTTTCAATTATATAATCGCGCTGACGAAAGCGGATAAGCTCAAACCCACGGAACGGAAAGAGCGTATGGAACAGATCGCGAAGGAATTCGAGGTCATTTCGGATATTCCGCGCATCCCGTTTTCGGCGAAGACCGGCGAGGGCGTTCGGGAGCTGAAGGCCGAGATTGAGAAGTATCTGTAAATTCTGATTTCACGGCTCCGCCGTGAAATCAGAATTTATCAAGGAGCTGATATATATGATGAAAAACAAAAAAAAGCGCCGGCTTCGCGGCGCGCTGATCGTTCTTTGCGTGCTGATCGCGCTCGGCGCGGAGGGGCTTTTTTTGCGCGCACAGCTTTTTGTGCGCAGCGGGAACTGCGGCGTTGAGGGCGCGGAGGACAGCGTCGTATGGCGCGTCGATCTGCGGGGACGGCTCACAATTTCGGGAAACGGCGAAATGGCGGATAATCTGAATTATCTTCTCATCTTCGCCTATGAGTCGGCGTTCCATACCTCCGTGAACTTTGAGAACGCGATCCGTTCGGTCGTCGTGGAGGAGGGCGTGACGCGCATCGGCGACAACGCGTTTGCCGGACTGTTCCACGTCGGAACGGTCTCGCTGCCCGAAAGCCTCGGGGAGATCGGCTTCCGCGCGTTCGGCGGGCTCTCCCGGGTGAAGACGGTCCGGCTCCCCGCGCGGACGGAATCGGTCGGGACGGAAGCGTTTGCGGGCTGTTACGCGCTGCGGGAGATCGCCGTTGATGAGAATAATCCGAGTTTTACATCCGCAGACGGCGTTCTGATGAACCGCGGCAAAACGGAGCTTCTTGCCTTCCCCGCCGGCCGGACGGATAAGGAATACGTCGTTCCGGATTCCGTTGCGCGGATCGGGGATTCCGCATTCTGCTGCTGTGCAAACCTTATGCGCGTTGAAATTCCGGATACCGTGACCGAGATCGGTAAAAATGCGTTCGATAACTGTTCGCGCCTTGAAAATGTGCGTCTTCCCGCGACGCTGACGGAACTGGACGATTATACGTTCGTGAACTGTACGGCGCTGCGGGAGATCGAGCTGCCGGATACAGTGACGAAATGCGGGAACAGCGTTTTTCAGGGCTGCTCGTCGCTCTCGTCGGTGAAGCTTCCCGACGGGCTGGATACCGTGGCGGGGCTGATGTTCGAGGAATGCGCCGCCCTGCGCTCGATCGAGCTGCCTGCCGGGATAAGGACGGTCGCCACCGAAGCCTTTGCTCTGAGCGGGCTTGAAGAGATCGTCCTGCCGGAGGGAGTGACGACGGTCGGCATGCGGGCGTTTTACGGGTGTGAAAGCCTGAGAAAGATCACGATCCCCGCGAGCGTGACGAAGATCGGCAAAAGCGCCTTCGCGGGCTGCCCGGACCTGACGTCGATCGACTATGCGGGGACGGAGGAACAGTGGCAGAAGGCTGCCGGCGGGGAAGACGTGGGGTTTGATAAATTCTGAATTATGCGCGCAGCGCATAATTCAGAATTTCGGATATCGGGTATCGGATATCCGAATCGTGCTTGTGTATTGTAATGTTAAATTCTATACGTGTGCACAGTGTCAACTCTATGATATGAGCTGCGGTTTCGGCACGATATCCGATCCCCGAGCCCCGATATCCGCGGAGGGCGACGCCCGACAAACAG
>JAFRTA010000186.1 GCA_017427315.1 Clostridia bacterium | reverse complement strand
GACTCGAGACTCAAGACCCGAGACCCAAGATACGGACTTAAAGTCTGTGCGACTTGGTGAAAACTGTGATAATCCGCGGCTTATTTATCGTTTGCCTGCGCAGATTCCAACACCTCGGGACTCGGGTCTCGGAACTCGGGAGATAAATTCTGATTTATCGCTCTGCGACAAATCAGAATTTATCTCCCAAATCCGGGAACACTTTTCTTATCAACCAAAGATAGGGGAAGTGTTTTTATGTTTTACAGATTGCTTGCCGTTCTTCTTTCCGCGGGGCTTCTGCCCTCGTCCGCCGCGGCGGCGGACGTACGGCTGAACGCGGAAGAAACGCGGGCGGTGCTTGCGGCGCTCACACAGGCCGAAATCAGACCGGACGCGGGCAGAATCGTCCGGGGCGAGAGCACGGGTACGCAGGATACGTTTACCGGGTATGAAATCCTGCCGGACGTGCATTATACCGCCTCGGACCCCGAAAATCAGAAGGGTTTTTCAATGAAACCGATCGAGCACAGCTACGGCGTCGCCGCAGACGGCAAGGTGCATTCGATTTCATACAACAGCCAGAAGTTTTTCGAGGAAAAGGGCTTCGACGCCGTAACCTACGACGACAAAAGCGGCGAAAAGGCGCTGTATCTGACCTTCGACTGCGGGTATGAGAACGGCAATACGGGCAGGATCCTCGATACGCTGAAAGAAAAAGGCGTGACGGCGGCGTTTTTCTGCACGCAGCATCAGGTGGAATCGGAGCCTGAACTGACGGCGCGGATGATCCTTGAGGGGCATATCGTGGGCAACCATTCGGTACGCCACCCGAATTTTTCGCAGATTTCCGCGGAAAAAATGGCGCAGGAGCTCGAGGGCTTCGATAATTTCATGCGGCGGCATTTCGGGTACTGCGCGGCGTATTTCCGTTTTCCCGAGGGCGCTTATTCGGAATACGCGCTTTCGGAGGTGAATTCCCACGGGTTCCGGGTGCTGTTCTGGTCGCTCGCCTACGCCGACTGGGACGAGGCGAACCAGAAGGGCGCGGATTACGCCTTCGAAACGGTCACGGCGCGCCTGCATCCGGGGGCGGTGATATTGCTGCACTCGGTATCGAGCGACAACGCCGCCGCCCTCGGACGGATCATCGACGAGGCGCGGGCGCGGGGATACGAATTCCGGAGCCCGGAGGAGCTGCCGTAAACCGCCTTTTATCGCTCGTATCGGTCCGGAGCCGGGGCGCCCGGAGCGGGTTCATCCGAGCGGTGCGGGAAAACGATTCCCGTAACCGGGCGGCTCCGCCGGCAGACGGAAAACAGCGCGGGGCGACGCGCCGTTCCGCAAAAGAAAGCGGGAATAAACCGCATAACGTCGATTCAGGCCTCAAAAAAGCCGCAGGCGTTTCGTCTGCGGCTTTTTTGACGGTTATTTTCTTTTTCCGGGCATGCTTCTGCGCCGCGCTGCCGTCTCAAGGAACGGCGGGACGGCCTTCACGCGGGAGGCTTGCGTATGACGACGGAAAACCGGGATCATCCGCCGAACAGCTTTTTAAAGAAATACAGGATATTGTGGAAGAAGCGGACGAACCTGCCGAGGAAGCCCGTATGGTATTTGCCGCAGTAATTGCACGGCACGGAGCCCTCTGCGCCTTCGTGCACGAGATCCACCACGACATCCGTTTCGTTCATGGCGTAGTCTGCGGCGGCGATCACGAGATAGCGCGGGTCTTTCCCCTCGCGGTGCATCTGCGCGAGCAGCCCCACCAGGTCAACGTTGACGGAGAACGCGTTTTCCCCTTCCCGCCGTATGTCGAAATAGTCGCCCGCGCACACGCTCATTCCGCTGAAATTGCTGTAAGACAGCTCCGCGTCCTGCTGGTCCAGCGCGCCGAACACGCCGAAGCCTGCGAGCGCCGTTTTGTCGCCGACGCTGAAGCACAGGGTTTTTCCGTCGCCGACGACCGAATAATCCACCGTCGGGATATCCGCGTCGCACCGAATGTCAAACGAACGGCTCTGCTCACCCGCGCCGCCCAGCGGGGTTGCGTAAACCGTGAGCGTATAGGTTTCGCCGTCCTGCAGGATCGACTTCCCCTTGTCGTCCGTGAAGGGTACGGTCGGCAGCGGGTCCATTTCCATTTCGGGGAAGAAGAAGCTCTGTGCAGCCGGCATGTAGAAGGATTTCCGCGCGCTGTCGCGGGACGTCTCGAACAGGACGCGGCCGGATTTATCCTTCAGCTCGTAACGCATCGAGCTGTTTTTGGAAAGATCCGTGAGCGTGACGAGCTGATTGGAGAAGCTGCTGACGGGCGAGACCGCGAATTTATCCCAGAGAACGGCGGGCAGCTCGCCCGCTTCCGGCGGCGTGCCGAAGATGTCTACGCCGAGCAGCGCGTTGAGCTCCGTTCCGCCGACGGGATGGATATCCCGGATCAGCGTCACCGCGTCCCAGTCGCCGAAGAAGGAGAGGTAGGGCAGACCGAGATCCGCGCCGCTCGCTTCGTCCGCCGTGAGGCGGATAAAGCCGTCAAGGAACATACCCTGCGCCGCGCCGATGGACGCCGCGTATTCTGCGGCCGCCGCGCCTGCAGAGACCGTTGCCGTGACGCTCGCGCTGCCGTTCGCGGGCACCGTGAGAACGCCGTCCGCCGCGTCGCCGCCGAAGACGACCGTTACGCCGCGGCCGAGCAGGTCCACGGAGTTTTCTTTGAAGAAGATTCCGTCCTCGGTCGCGTAGGCGTCCTGCGCGAGGGCGTTTGCCGAAAGCGTGTAAGACAGCGGTTCGCCGGTAAAATTCGTTACGGTGAAGGTAAAGCTTTTCGGCTCCCGGTCAATGCCGTCGCCGAGCTCCGCCTTCGGCCGGGCGCTGCCTTCGACGGTGAGACAGGCTTTCGCGCCGAGCGCGTTTTTGACGTTCGCGACGCCCGCGCCCTGCTTGAGCGGGGAATAAAAACCGTCAGCGTCGGCCATCGGCGCCGCCGTATTCATCAGGAGCGTCTCGGTCAGCGCCGCGGCGGAAAGGTCGGTCTGCGGCGCGCCTGCGCCGGTCAGATGCTGCCGCAGCAGAGCCGCCATGCCGGCAAGCTGCGGGGTCGCCATCGAGGTGCCGTCCATTTTTTCGTAACCGCCGCCGGGGATCGCGGAATACACGCTGCCGCCGACCGCCGCGATCTCGGGCTTGAGCCTGAGGTCGCCCGTCGGCCCCCAGGAGGAGAATCCGCTGACGCCCGTGACCATTTCCTCGCCGAATCGGAACGAGAGCGTTTTGACCGCGGTTTCTTTCAGGTATGCGCCGTCGTCCTGTGAAATGAAAATGACGGGGATGGGCGCCGCGGCGTCGAAGATCACGTAAGGCGCGATCAGCTCGCCGGGAACGTTGTTGTATACCACAACGGCGGCTGCGCCCGCCGCGCTCGCGGCGTTCGCTTTTGCTGAGAAGGTCAGCAGCTCGCCGTCTTCCTCCCTGCCGCCGCGGCTGATCAGGGCGATTTCTCCGGCAAGGGAAACGCCGTCAAAATCGTTTTTCGCGCCGAAGCCGCAGTCGACGTAGGAATAACGGTCCAGCGTCAGATCCCGCGGGGAGACCGTAAGGATCTTTTCGTCCGCATCGGTGTGGATGCCGTCCGTAAACAGAACGGTTCTGCCGCCGACGACGATCGCGTCGGAAAGATAGTTGTCGACGCTCGCCACGCTGATTGCCGCCGCGTAGGTCGAGGGATCCGCGACAAGAGAGATCGTCGGGTCGTTCGTGGGCGCGGGCGAGCCGTTGCCGGGAGCCATGCCGGAATTGCCCGCCGCCGCCGCGACGGTGATCCCGCGCGCGCGCAGATTTTCATAGACCTGCGCCGTCGTTTCGTTGGGGTAGTCGAAGAATCCGCCGTCCGCGCCCAGGCTCATGTTGACGACGTCTGCGCCGAGAAGCGCGGCGTCCTCGAGCGCGGCGAGCAGCGCTTCGTCGTCCGCGCCGCCGGTCTGGTCGTCGAAGACCTTCATCACGGCGATTTGCGCGTCGGGCGCCGTGCCGATCATCGTTTCGGTCGCGTCCCCGGCGGCGATGCCGGCGACGTGGGTCCCGTGGCCGACGCCGTCCGAAACGTCGGTCTTTTTGGAAACGTAATTAAATACGAAAGGCAGTTTCGCGGAGCGGTAAACCGCCGCAGCCTTCGCGCCGCCCTGCTCCGCCCGGAGCGTTTCGGCGGAGAACAGGGTCTTCATTTTCGCGAGGGTGTATCTGGGCGAAGCGGTCACGCCCGCCGTCTCTGCAAACGCCGGGTGGCTGCTGTCGATTCCCGTGTCGAGTATCGCGATCAGCCGTCCTTTCCCGGTGTACCCCGCCGCGTGCGCGGCGTCCGCGCCGACGTAATTCTGCGAAAGGTCGTTTTCGTATCCGCCGGCAGGCTCGCCGAGCGGGTAATAGGTGCGCGCGGGGAACGCTTCGCGCACGCCGTCCATTGCGCGGATCTCGTCAAGATACGCGGAAGGCGCGGTCACCGCAAAGCCGTTCAGCAGCACGTCGTAATCATAGCCGAATTCCACGGCGCTCTTTTTCGGCGCGCCTTTTCTGCCCGGGGCGGCGCTGCCGCCGTCCAGCGCTTCGATCCGCGCCTTGACGTCCGCGCGCAGCTGCTCCGCGGAGAGACGCGCCGGCGCGTTTTTCCGGGCGGCGCCGCCCGGCGCGCCCGTGTCCTCCAGCGAGACGATGATTTTCATCCGCCCGTCGGGGTCGACGGACTGCGGGAGGACGCTCCCGTCCGCCGCGACGGCGCGCGCCAGCCGGTTCAGCGCGTTTTCGTGCGCGCGTTCTTCTATCGTTTTTTCCGCGTCCGCGGCGAAGACGGCAGGCGTCAGCGCCGTCAGCAGCAGGATCGCCGCCGTCAGCACGGCCAGCGTTTTCAGAAATTTCCCGTGAGTCATGAAAAAAGACCTCCTGACCCTATTTTTCTGCATATATTATAACACATGTTTTTGCATAATTGTTATAAAAAAAGAATTATTTGCTAAAAAATTAAAAAATTTAAATATTTTGCCGCCGGAAAACGGCGCGGAAAAACAGCCACTTGGGGAAAAAGTATTGATTCTTTCCGCCGGATGGACTATAATATATAAGTTATATCATTCTTTGCGAATCAACAAGGGGGCTTTACCATGACAGATCAGGAGATGCTGAACGTCATCCGCGAAACGGTCTGTACGTTCGTTGCGATCGATCCGCAGAAGATCACGGGCGACACGAATATCCGCACCGATCTCGGCATGAACTCGCTGGAGCTCGTGAATCTTGCCGTTGCGATCGAGGATGCGTTCGACGCCGAGATCCCCGACCGGGAGGTCACCGGGATCGAAACCGTGGACGACGTGATCCGCATCATCAAAGAGTATCAGGAGTAAAATCCGCAGTACGGCAGTCTTTTTCATGAGAGACAGGCGAGTTTTCGACAAAACGTTTTACCGCAAGCTGACGCGGCTTACCCTGCCCATTGCCTTCCAGAGCCTGATGCTCGCGGCGGTGGCGGCGGGGGACGCCGTGATGCTCGGGCGGCTCGATCAGAATTCCATGGCGGCGGTGTCCCTCGCGACGCAGGTACAGTTCGTGCAGAATATGGCGCTCTACGCCGTGACGGGCGCGATTGCGATCCTCGGCGCGCAGTACTGGGGCAGAGGCGACAGGAAAACCATCGACGATATCTTCTCCATGAGCCTTCGGCTCGCGGGGATCGTATCGTTTTTCTTTTTTGCCGTCTGCGTGTTTTTCCCCGCGGGACTGATGCGGCTGTTCGCACACGACGGGGAGCTTGTGCGCATCGGCGCCTCTTATCTGAAAATCGCCGGGTGGTCGTATCTCCTTGCAGGGATCTCCCAGTGTTACCTTGCGGTAATGAAGATATCGGAACGGGCGGCGGCGAGCGCGTGGATCAGCGCAGGCGCAGTGGTTCTGAACATCGCGCTGAACGCGGTGTTTATTTTCGGGCTGTTCTCCGCCCCCGCGATGGGCGCGGACGGCGCGGCGCTGGCGACGCTGATCTCGCGGATCGCGGAGCTGGTCGCGGCGGTGGGAGTATCGTTCCGGAAGGGCTTCATCCGGTTGAAGCTGCGGGCGCTTTTCCGCCGCAGCAAGGCGCTGGCGCGGGATTACGCCAAATGCGCGCTGCCCATTCTCGGCGGCGCGACGTTCTGGGGCGTGGGCTTCACGACCTATACCGCCATTATGGGGCATATGGGCGCGGACGCTGCCGCCGCTGCGTCTGTCGCCGCGGTGGTGCGCGACCTGATGTGCTGCGCAACCGACGGCGTCGCCGCGGCGGGCGGCATCATGGTCGGCAATGAGCTCGGCGCCGGCAAGCTGGAAAAGGGAAAACGCTACGGCGAACGGCTCTCGAAGCTGTCCGTGCTGATCGGCGTGTTCTCGACCGCGGTCGTTCTGGCGGTCACGCCCGCGGTGGTGCGCTATATGAAGCTCACCGACGAGGCGCGGAGATATCTCGTCGGGATCATGATCGTCATGGCGGTCTATATGATCGGCAGGGCGGTCAATACCGTCGTGATCAACGGCGTGTTCGCGGCGGGCGGCGACACGATGTTCGATATGTATTCGCTCGCGGTCTGCATGTGGGGCGTGGCGATCCCCCTTGCGGCGCTCGGCGCGTTCGTGTTCCACTGGCCGGTCGTGGTCGTGTATATTTTCACCTGCGCCGACGAGGTCGGAAAGCTGCCGTGGGTGTTCGCCCATTATAAAAGGTATAAATGGGTGCGGGATTTGACGAAAACATATTGATTTGCCGCGGCGCAGACGCCTCGCAAAGCAGGATCTCGTGAGATCGGGATCCGTGAGCGCGCGGGATCAGTTTTCTTCGCTTCCGGCCTTACACGATCCGGGATACGGACCCATCGGAATTCAGGCGCCGGCGCTCCGCTGCGGGGCGCCGTTTTTTAACGCCGGGCGGGAAATAATTCCGCGGTTTCCCGCATAAAAATGAAAAAGACGCGCGTCGCGGAAAAAGCGGAAAAATTGTTTAAAACATTTTAACATACTGTTGAAAAACTATTGACAATTCTTAATATAGATGATAATATGAAAAAAGAAATAGGCGATAAAAGAAGAACTTTGTCGCATCCCGGCGCATTCTGCAAAAACGCCGGGGATCAACGTGGTCGGACAGGGCGTGCGGAACCGTGACGGACAGTCGGAAGAGCAAACGGGAAGAAAAGCGGCTTTATAAGCCTTTTTTTGCTGTTGAGAAGAAAACGGACGAACGCGCCGGGTGAGGAATCGAGCCCGACGGGGCGTCCGTTTTTTTGCGCCGTGACGCAGGCCCGCGTCCGGCGGCGCGGCGGATACACGCGTCGTTCGTCCGCATAAACGCGGCGTGCGTCGGATTCCGTCCCTTTTTGTTCCGTTTTGCCGTATCATGGCATCGTCGAAGGAAACGGCGGCGCGGCCCGCGCGCCGGAGAAACCGGGGTTATAATAAAAGGCTTGCCTTTTTTATAATAAAGAAAAAAAGGAGGTTTGTTCAATGAAACAGACGAAAAAAGCAATCACAAAAGTCGTTGCGCTTTTCGCCGCGCTGATGCTTCTGGCGTCTCTTGCGGTGATTCCCGCGAACGCGGCGGAGGGATCCCTTTCGAAGGTCAACGACGCGACGAAGGGCGTTTTCCTGATCGTCTACACCTATCCGCCTTCACCGCAGCCCGATGCTCCGGATCAGCTCATGATCCCCTACAGCGTCGGTTCCGGCTTCCTTATCAACGAGGATACGGTCATCACGGCGTATCACGTCCTGCACGATGAGGAAATGCATCAGCAGCTCAGAGCTGTCTACGGCGACAACTATCTGGGCAAAATGCAGATCCGCGTTTACTACAAGTCCGGCGCGTTCGTCAAGGCGACCGAGATCCAGCCGATGGCGAACTCCTCCTATGACTTCACCGCCATCAAGCTTGCCCAGCCCATCAACGGCGCGCAGCAGCTTACGCTTGCGGAGGGCGTGAGCGACAGCTCCCTGACCGCCGCGACTCCCGTTTACGCGCTCGGTTATCCCTATACCTCTTTCTTCTTTGAAGAGGCGGGCGAATCGACCTTCACCCCGAAGGACGTCGACACCAAGAACGGTATCGTCAGCAAGTTCTCTCCTTTCCAGGGCATTAACCATATCAAACACTCCGCCGCCACGCTTTCCGGTATGTCCGGCGGCCCGCTGCTGAACGACAACGGCGTCGTCCTCGGCATCAACAGACTGAACACCGACATGACCGAGTCCGAAAACTGGGCGGTCAACGTGGCCAACCTGATCGACTCGCTGAATCAGCTTTCCATTAACTATACGTCCACTCCGTATCCGTGGGGCCCCGCTCCTGCTCCGACGAATGACGAGACGGAGCCGGTCAGCGATACGACGCCGACCGAGACGGTTGTCGAATCCGTCAACACGCAGAAGCTTGAAGATTTGATCAAGGAAATCAAAGGCCTTGACAGCAAAAAGTATTCGAACTGGGATTCGATCTCCACGGTGCTGGGCGAAGCGGAAGCCCTGCTCGACAGCGACGCAACGCAGGCAAAGATCGACGACGCTTATACCGCGCTGAAGGCTGCGAAGGATGGCCTGAAGGAAAAGACCGTTCCCATGGGTCTGATCATCGGCATCGTTGCGGGCGTTATCGTCCTGATCGCCGTGATCGTGATCATTATCGTCGTAGCCAAGAAGAACAAGGGCGGCGATGACTTTGAGTCCGAGCCCGCGCCGATGCCCGGCCCCTACGGCGGCATGCCCACGCCTCCTCCCGCAAACGGCGGCTTCGCGCCCGTCGCTCCCGCTCCCGCTCCCGGCTTTACGCCGACTGCTCCCGGCGGCAGCGCCGAAACCGGCGTGCTCGGCTCCGGCTCCGGCGAGACCACCGTGCTCAGCTCCGGTTCCAACGAGACCACCGTGCTCAGCGGAAAGCCCTATGCGAAGCTGACCAGAAAGAGCAACAACGAGATCGTTCAGATCTCCGCGAACACCTTCGTGATCGGCAAGGAGCGCAGAAAGGTCAACTTCTGCATCGAGGATAACGGAACGATCTCCAGAAGCCATGCGCAGATCATCAAGAACGGCGCGAAGGTCAGCATCGTCGACCTCGGCTCGAAGAACGGCACGTTCGTCAACGGCGTCAAGTGCGCGCCGCAGGCGGCGGTCGACCTGAAAGACGGCGACAAGATCACGCTTTCCGACGAAGATTTCATCATCAACATGATCTGATCGGACGGCGCGGCCCGTTCCGGGCCGTAAAACTGAAAAGCAAAACCGATATCACAGTATGCGACGTGTTTCGCATACTGTGATATCGTGGTCATAAACGGAGAGGGGAAAAACACGATGAGATTTGTTTCGGGCTGCTATACGGACGTCGGGATCAAAAAGAAAACGAATCAGGACTCTATGCTGATACTCCACGCCATGACAGATTATGGTGAGGCGGTCTTCGCCGTTGTCTGTGACGGCATGGGGGGCCTGCAAAAGGGCGAGGTCGCCAGCGCTGACGTGATCCTCGCTTTTCAGAATTGGTTCAAAACCGAATTCCCCTCGGTGATTTCCTCCGGCGCGGTGGACGCCGGCAAGCTGCAGAAAGACTGGTCGGAGCTGATCGACAGCCGCTGCGACGCCATTTCGCGGTACGGGACGATCAACCGCATCAGCCTCGGCACGACGCTGACCTGCGTGCTGATCTTCGGCTCGCAGTATTACGTCGCGAACGTCGGCGATTCCCGCGTGTACCTGATCCGGGACCGGGTCTATCAGATCACGCACGACCACACGGTGGTCCAGCAGAAAATAGATAACGGCCTGATCACGGTCGAGCAGGCGCAGTCGGACCCCGAGCGCAGCGTTCTGCTGCAGTGTATCGGCGCGAGCGATTTCGTCAAGCCGGATTTCTTCACCGGCCCGGCGGAGCCGGACACGGTGTTCCTGCTCTGCTGCGACGGCTTCCGGCATCTGATCACGCCCGACGAAATGTTCCTGTATCTGAACGCATCCCGGATGGGCACGACGGAGCTGATCGAGAGCAACCTGCACACGGTCACGGATCTGCTCAAGCACCGCCGGGAGACGGACAACATCTCGGCGATCGCCGTGAAAACTTGCTGAGGGGGGGACCGACATGCTTGAAATCGGATCGTTAGTCGACGGAAAATATAAGATACTGAATGAGATCGGCCACGGCGGCATGAGCATCGTTTACCTTGCCATGGTCGAGCGCGCGAACCAGACCTGGGCGATCAAGGAGGTCCGCAAAAACGGCGCGACGAAAGACGATATCGTCGAACAGGGTCTCGTCGCGGAAATGAATATCCTGAAGCGCCTGAACCATTCGCACCTGCCGCGCATCATCGATATCATCGATTACGAGGATTCTTTCCTGATCGTGATGGACTTTATCGAGGGTGTGGATCTCGACAAAAAGCTGAAGGACGGCCCCCAGAAATGGGAAGACGTGGTCGAATGGGGCAAACAGCTCTGCGACGTGCTCGCCTATCTGCACTCGCGCACGCCGCCGATCATCTACCGCGATATGAAGCCCGGCAACGTGAAGCTCAAGCCCGACGGGAACGTCGTTCTGTTCGACTTCGGCACCGCGCGCGAATATAAATCGCAGAAAGCGGGCGACGACACGACCTGCCTGGGCACGAGAGGCTACGCCTCGCCCGAGCAATACGGCGGCATGGGCCAGACGGACGCGCGCAGCGACATCTACTGCCTCGGCGCGACGCTGTTCCACCTGGTGACGGGGCGCATCCCCGGCGGGCCGCCGGATTATACGATCCCGCCGATCCGCAGCATCTGCCCGTGGCTGCCGCGCAGCGGTCACGCGGGGCTATGCGTCCGCGGTCTTGAAAAAATACTGATGAAGTGCATGCAGCTGAACCCGGCGAACCGCTATCAGAGCTGCGCCGAGCTGATGTACGACCTTGAAAATATCGATAAGATCAGCGACGATTACGTCCGCGGCCTGAAAAGCAAGCTGCGCACGTGGATCACGGTGAGCGCGTCCTCCGTCGCGGTCGGCCTGCTCGCGCTGGGCATGTCCTTCGGCGCGACGAGAACGACGGCGAACCGATACAGCGACGCGATGGCTGCGCTGAAAAATGCGAGCTCGGAGATCATTTCCGAAAGTGCGTCCGAATACGCCACGATTTCGACCAGCCTGCAGAAGGCGATAAAAACGGACGGTTCCTCCGTGGAAGCATGGTTGTATTTAAACCGGCTGTTCGCATCCGACCATATTATCAACAATAACGAAATCAGCGTGATGGACAGGCTGCTGGACCAGAATTCGGAGACGGGGCGCGCGCTTCGCAAGAACCCTGCCGCGTTTGCGAAATTCGCGTTTGAGTGGGGAGAAAATCTGTTTTTCTTCGGCGTGAAGGGCAGCGCGGCCGATCAGGATGTCGATGCGATCAACATCGGCGACCCGGAAAAGGCGAATCCGTTCCTGAATTTCGTTGTGACCGGGGATCTGAGCGACTGGCAGGAACGGGAGGAAGAGCTTACCGAGCGTCTTGCGGGTAAATTCAACCGCAGTTCCTCCGCGACAAAAGAAATCTTCAAGCTGGAAGACGTGGATTATGATCCCGCGGACAGCAATTCCTCGGCAAGGCGCGAATATGCGTTCGCGAAAATTCTGTCGGACCTTGCGAACGCATGGGGGGAGATCGGCGTCAAAAAAAGCTCCTTCATTCAGGTCGGCGGCAGTGACAGCGTGGATTTCTGGGGAACGCTGGAAAAGCTCGTAGACAGGCAGATCACGGAAACGGATATCAAGGGCGTGGCCAATCCGACGCTGACGACCTGCTCGATCTACAACATCTGTATGAATCTGCTTGCCGGCAGGTTTGAGGACCTGAAACGAAGCAATATCGCCACGCCGGATAAAATCATGGAGCTTGCGGAAAAGATCAAGACAAAAACCGATACGCTGGCGGGAACGTTGACCGCAGACGGCAGAGAAGAGCTGCAGAAGCTTCTGAATAATATTTACGCGCAGTACGGTATTGTGGAACGCAATTACCGCGCGGCGACGTAAAGGAGGGGTTGCGCAATGGATAATTTTGATATCGTTGTATTTTTCCGTTTCGGCAGTTACGTTGCCGCGGCAGTTGCGGGAATCCTTCTGATCCTGGCCGTCGTGCTTTTCTTTAAAATGAAGATCCTCGACGTGATCAGAGAGTTGAGCGGAAAATCAAGAGCGGATCTGACCGCGAAAATGACGAGCAGTTATGGGGTGACGGGATCGCTTCGCCGCAGCGCTTCCTCCGCGGCGGCAGAAAGCGCGAACTCCCCGGAAACGCGGGCGGAGACGAAGACCGGGCAGATCGGCAAGACCGGGCAGATCAGCCACGCGCGCAAGGTCAACAAAACGCCGAAGCCGAAAACGGGGCAGCCCGGCGCGCGGTTCGAAATCACGAAAGACGTAGCGGTCATTCACACATCGGAACGAATTCAATCAGCTTGATCGGAGGTATACACAGTATGAACAGCAGAAAAACGTTCAAAAAGATTCTCGCGCTTCTGATGACGGTCATGATGATCGTCTCCGTCGCGCCGATGGGTCTGATCGCGGCTTACGCGGTCGAGAACGAGCCGGTCACCGAGGAAGCCTCGGTCCCGACCGGCAAAAACCGCGATCCGGAAACCGTCGCGTTTACCATCACGGTAAAAGACGGCGAGGACCCCGTTGCCGGCGCAAAGGTGACGATCGGCGAGACCGAGGTCACTACGGGCGGCGACGGCGCGGCGGCGTTTGAGCTGCCCGCGGATACTTACGAGTATACCGTCGAGTGCGATGGATACGTGAAGAAGCTCGGAAGCGCCGCCGTTTCCGCGGAAAGCACGGCGTTTACCGCGTCGCTCACAAAGCGCGTTCAGCGTTCCTTCAAATTCAACGTAACAGACGCTTTTGACGACAGCGCCGTTGCCGCCGAAGATATCGCCGTCACTGCGAACGGCGAAACGCTGGAGGCGGACGGCGATGGGAAATATACCGTTACGGCGTATAACGACGCCGACGTGATCGCGCTGAAGATCGTTCCCTCCGACGCGGATAAATACGCGGAGCTGACGAGGGATCTCGACCCCAAGGCGGACGAATTCTCCGCAGATACGACGCTCTCGCTTCCGCGGAAGACCTATGAGGTGACGGTCACCACCGCCGACGGTTCCCGGACGACGAACGTGTCTTACGGCGGGACCGCGACCGTGACCGAGGCGCAATACACCTCCCCTGATTATGCGGTCGACAAGTATTTCGTGAACGAGGGCGAGGGGCAGACTCCTTCGGGCGACGTCTCCGTTGCGATCACCGGTCCGACGACCATCGTCTTTTCCTATTATAATAATATAACGTTCGCGTTTGATCCGGCCATGGGCTCCGTTGCGGTCGACGGGACTGATATTTCCGACGGCGCCGTTCGGAAGGTCGGAAAGGGCAGTACGTCCCGGTATACCGTAACGGCGAAAGCCGGCTACGAGATTTCCGCGATCACGGAGAACGGCGCCCCCGTCGCCGAGGCGGAAAACAGAAAGTCCTTCGAAAAAGAGATCGGCGATTCGGCGAATGCCATCGCCGTGACGTTCAGAGAGATCAAGTATAACGTTACCGTCAAGGTGTTCAACACCGAGAAAAAGCTCGGCAGTCTGACCGTGGACGACGGCGTGCTCGCGCTTGCACAGGGCGACGGAAGCGCCTCTCACGTCTATACCGTAGATCATACGAACCTGCAGACGAACGGCACATATACGCTGAACCTGACCGTCGGCGACCCGCCCGCCGGGTATACGTATACCTTCGACGGCGGCACGCAGGAATACGACGCAGGCCGCTCGTTCCCCGTGACGGGCGTCACTGCGGACAGGATCGTCAATATCCGGCTGAAGGCGGTCAAGCATACCGTGACGTATGTTGATCCCTTCGCCGAAGAACCGGTAACGACAGAGGAGCGGACCGTGGAAGACACGGCGTTCGCGCTGCCGGCCCTTACCGCGCCCGAGGGGTATTCCGGGCTCGGCTGGGTGCCGTCCTCCGAGGCGGGCGACACCTCGGCGCCCATCGATCTTACCGGCTGCACCGCGCAGGCGGCGTTCAGCGACGCCGCAGGCGTGACCGGCGACCTGACGTATTTCGCCTTTTATCAGATCAGCAAACGGATCAACGTCACCGCGGCCTCCACGCTTCCGTATCTGGCGGGCACGGCGGATCCTTCGTTCACCGCCGACTACGCCCCCGGCAGCGATAAGATCACCACGGCGTATTTTGCCGCGGACGTCAAGCTGACCGCAGACGGGATGGACGGCGCCGACGTCGTTTATACGGTAAACGGCGGTGAAGAAAAAACTGCTGCGGACGGGGAGATCGATCTGACCGTAGACGACGCGGCCGAATCCGCGTATGTCTTCACGCTCGGCCGCAAGGCGGAAAAAACGGCGGGCGGGTTCACGTTCGTCTATGCCTCCGCAGCGACGGAGACGTTCACGGTCAACACCGATATCAAGGCGCCGACGCTGGACGTGAAGGATTCCACCCCCACGGATCAGGCGGAATCCGTCGACAAGATCACGTTTGCCGATGACGGCAGCGGCGTCGCCGCGGTCCAGAAGCTTGTGATCAACGGCACGGAGAATCCCGAGTACGAAGTTCTCGCAAGCTACGCGAACAACACGACCGCAGACAATTTCGGCACGCTCGTTTCCGAGCTCAAGGCGAAACTGCGCCAGGAAGAATCGTGGACCACGATCGCGGGCCCGGATCCCGTTTCGCCCGTCCAGAATTCTTATGTGTATAATCCCGATGAATACGTGGTTTACCGCGTGATCGACAACGCGGGCAACGACGTCTATTCATCGTTCGACCGCACCGTTCCCGAGATCACGAATGTCGCCGTGACCTACGCCGCAAAGACCGGCGACACGTCGCTTGCGACCGCGACCGGCAGCTTTATCGCGGCGGACAAGATCGTCGTGACCGCGACGGTCAAGGATAAGCGCCTCGCGTTCACCGACGGCGCGTTTATCTACGACGGCGCGAAGCTGCTCGTTTACGACGCCGAAACCGGCGACAAGATCCAAGAGATTTCGATGACGGACGCGGCGGAGAAATTCTCGTTCTTCTATGATAAATGGGAATGCGAATTTACGCTGACCGCCGATAATTTCCCGACGGACCGGGCGGTGAATATCAGGCTTACCGCGCAGGATCAGGCTGAAAACAAGGCGGATGCCTGGAGCTTCAATACCTCCGGCACGCTGAACAATATCGTTCTTTCCGCCGAGCAGCCGACCGTCGCGCTGACGTACGATTATATGACCGTCACCGGCGATACGAGCACAGACGCCGTCGTCAGCAACGACAGCATTACCGTGCATATTGCCGTCAGCGGAGCATTCTTCGACATTTCCCAGTCCGCTTATTACAGCGCCACGGAAACGGACGCCTCCGTGTCCGTGCGCGGTTCCGACGGGACGGATTATACCGACGCCGTCGTGTGGTCAAGTAAAACGCAGGACGGTTGGACCGGTACGCTGACCCTTGACGAGGCCGACGACCTTACCCTGACCGTGACCGCAAAGAATGAGGTCGGCACGGAAGGCGCCGCTGACTCCGCGGTGCTGTCCATTGACGGGACCCCGCCCGAGATCTCGGTCGCGTATACTTATACCGCAAAAGACGCGGATCAGTCCATCGCGGCAGACGGAACGGCCGCAACGAAGTCTTACACCGTTACGGATCCCACGGATACGATCATCAACAACGGCAACAAGGGCGGGATCGTCGCCGAGATCACGATCACGGACGATCATCTGTATCCCTTTATGGACGCCAGAGACAACGCTTCTTACGTGGTCAAGGTCAACGGGACCGCGCTGGCTGCCGCCGACGTCACCGAGAAGGAGAAAACCGCGACGAAGCTCGTGCTTGAAGTCACGCTTCCCGATAATGTCGGCGACGCGGAAGGTCAGAACGGGATCTCCGTCAACTGCACCGACCACGTCGGTGCGGAGGCCTCCTACAGCTTCGACAAGCTCTGTAACGACAACAGCGAGCTGACCGTAGAATCCGTTACGGTCACGCTGGCGGAGCCCTCGAATTTCTATCAGCAGGTCCTGCACGCGGCCGGCGCGTACTATAAGAAGGATCTGACCGCCGTCGTCGTGGTTTCCGACGACAGCGCGCTGGATATCGCCTCCGGCGTCAACAGCGTCGTCCTGCTTTACAGGAACGGCGGCGCCGACGGCGCAGCCGAGACCGACGCGGTGCTTGCTGCCGACTCCGTCTCGGAAGCGGACGGCAAATATACATACACCTTTATTCTTCCCGAAACGGACGGCGACGCGAAAGAATACTGGGAAAAGAACCTGCATATCGCCGCGGTCGACAACGCCGGCAACTGCCTGGATCTCGACCTCACCGGCGGCAGCCCGATCGTTACGATGGTCGATACGACGATCCTTTACGAGACGGAAAAACCCGTGATCGCCTTTGACGGGACCGTCGACGCGCTTTATGTCGGCAACGACGTGAACGGCGAGGAAACGTATTGGCTGAAGAAGGACGCTAACCTGCCCGACCTGATTTCCGCCACCGACGACAGCGGGCTTTACGAGGTCAAGGCCTTCGTAAACGGCGCGCAGAAATTCGCGTATTCCGTCAACGACGTCAAAGAAGACGTGCAGACCGCGGTCGCCGTCGAGCTCGCGAACGCGGACCTCGCGTCCGGCGTCAACACCGTGCGCGTTCTCGCAACGGATATCGCCGGCAACAAGGCGGTCGAGCAGGCGTATACGATCTATAAGGATACCGTCGGGCCCGTCGCAGGCGACCTTGCGCTTTCCGGCGCCGACGGCGGAAACAAGCTTTCGCACGGCAACTATTACAACAGCGACGTTACGGTAACCGTCGACGCGACGGACGCCGCGGCGTCCTCCGGTCTTGCTTCGGCGCAGGCCTGGTACGTCGCATCGACGGGCGAAGAGACTGCGCTGACGCTTTCGACCGATCTGTCGGCGCTGAAAAAAGCGAACGCGGACGCCGACGTCGCCGGTTCCGTCAGCTTCGTGCTCACGGCTGCCGACGTGATGAATACCTCCGGCTATATCAAAGTGAAGCTTACGGATAACGCCGGCTTCGAAACCGAAACGGAATTCGACGATACCGTCCTGACGATCGAAAACGTCGAGAGCGAGATCGCCCTCGTGACGGAAGCCCCGTTCAGCACGGCGGACGATCCGGCGGTTCCCTGCTTCGGCGCTGACGTCGACACGCTGCAGATCGCCGTTTCCGAAACCTCCGGCGACG
Organism: Clostridia bacterium; assembly: GCA_017427315.1. GTDB lineage: Bacteria > Bacillota > Clostridia > Oscillospirales > Acutalibacteraceae > RGIG2774. Next base: position 23,740 of record JAFRTA010000186.1, on the reverse strand, counting down.
TCAACAGCGGCATCCGCACCGTTGAGATCAAGCTGAACGGCACGACCGTGGTCGATGAAGACGAGCGCGCGGCGTTTACCGCGGAAAAAACCTATGACGTCGACGTTTCCGGCAAGGTCGACGGAGTCAATACGCTTACCGTGACCGTCGTCGACAACGCGGGCAATACCGCTGTCGAAAATATCGCGTTCAACGCGGACCTTACGGCCCCCGTGATCACCAAGATCGCCCTGAGTCTGAAGAATACCGACAGCCTGAGCGATGTGCTGCGTCGGCTCACGTTCGGTAACTTCTTTAACGCGACCGCCGTTCTGACGGTCACCGTTCGGGATCCCGACGACGCGGCGTACGCTTCCGGCCCCAGCAGTCTTCTGGTTTACGCCGACGCCGACGAGCCGTATACCGCGGTTCTTGAAAATCCCGACCGTGAGACGGAGAAGGCGTTTACGGTCGAGCTTCCGTTCGATACCGCAGGCGACGTTACGTCGTGGATCAAGAGCATTTCCCTCGTCGCAGCCGACAACGCCGGCAACGAATCCGAGAAAAAAGCCCTGAAGGATTATCCTTCCGACGGGCTGGTGAACTCGGAGCTGATCGTCTTTGAGACGCTTGCGCCGGTGGTCACCGCGTCCGGAGATCTGGACGGCGACGGGACCGGCCGGAAGGACGCCGACGTCCTTTATACCGGCAACGGCATGGATTGGCTGAAGAAAGACGCGGCATATACCGTCAACGTCTCCGACGATGCGGAAGACGCGGCCGACAACTCCGGCCTGAAGGCTGTCTCCGTGAAACTCAACGGAACGGATAAATATGCCTATACGAATGACCTTTCCGGTGACGGGACCGATCGCATCTTCACGCTTGCGGAGCCGGTCGAGATCGCGTACGACGACTTTACGGAGGGTGAAAACACGATCCTCGTCAACGCCGAGGATATCGCCGGCAACCTTACGGAAAAAGAAATCAAGGTCTATAAAGACGTGACGAACCCGGTGCTCACCGCCGTCACGATTGAAGACAATTCCGGCAGCAAGCTGTCTTACGGCAATTTCTTCAGCACCGACATTACGGCGGCGTTCAGCCTGCTCGACGCGTCGAGCAGCTCCGGCATCGCCTCCGTTGCGGTGAAATACATCAGCGACCAGGGCGAAACCGACCTGGTCGAAACGGACGGGACGGTTCCCGAGTCCGACGCGCTTGACGGCGGTGCGGAGAACAGCATCACCAGAAGCTTCGACCTCGCCAAGGTCGACAATGCGGAAGGGTACCTTTTCGTCACCGTGACGGATAACGTCGGCAACGTTTCGGAATTCGGCGAGCAGGACGGGGAGGTTCCCGGCGACGATATCGCGATCAACCGGATCGTCTTTGAAACCGCGCCCGCGAAGATCACCGAAACGCATACCGCGCCCGATTTCGTGCGCCCCGATTACGACGACTGCTACAACGTCGCGGATCTTGCCGATTCCGGCATCTCTTACACGATCTCCGTCGACGACACCGGCGACGGCGTCAAGGCGAGCGGCATCCGCTCGATCGAAACGACGCTGAACGGCGTCACGGTCGCTGCGGCAACGAGCAACGAAGCCGCAGCCTATACGGACAAAAAGGATTATACCTTTGAGCTTTCCGCCGTAACGGACGATGCGGGCGAGCTCGCGCTGCGCGAGGGCGAAAACGTCATTGTCGTCAAGGTGGTCGACAACGCCGGCAACGAGAACGAAGCCAGCGGCAAAGCCGCCGAACAGAGATATACGGTTTATATCGATCATACGCAGCCCGTGATCACCGCCCTGCGGCTGGAACAGAAAGAAAGCACGCCCGACATCCGTGCATTCGGCAACTTCTTCAACGGCACCGTCACGCTCTCCGTGGTCGCGAGCGACGGCATCGTCGACGCGATTACGAAAGAGGCGAGCAACTGCGACGCCGGTGTCAGAAGCGCGACGATGAGATACGTCGAATTCGGCTCGGAGACGCAGAAGGAAGTCACCGTTGAAAGCAGCGGCTCCGAAGCCGTCGACGGCGTAACCTATTATACGTTTGAAATCGAACTTCCGGTGAAGGACGTTCCCGAGGCGGAGCTTGACGCGTGGAAAGCGCAGCTCGAGATCTCCGTCTGCGACAACCTCGGCAACGCGACGGAATTCGTCGCGATCAACGCTCTTGCCGAGGGGCTTGCGAACGTCGCGTCCGGCGAGGTCCTTTACGAAACGACCGCGCCCGGCGTCGTGACCTCGATCGACGAGGAAGACAGCGACGCGCTCTATTTCGAGACGGATAAGGCCTCTTACTGGCTGAAGAAGGATCAGAGCTTCGCCATTGCGGTCGACGACGCGGACGCCGAAGGCAGCACCGATTACAGCTCCGGCCTGAATACCGTGACCGTTACGATCAACGGAGCGGTCTCCGAGGTCGGCGCGTACAGCGCCGATATGTCGGCGGACGACCAGATTACCTATCGTTATGAAACCGCCGTCGCTTACGACGATCTGACCGAAGGCAGAAACACGATCGTCGTCACCGCGCAGGATAACGCCGGCAACGTTCTGCCGGAGACGGAATACGTCGTCTATAAAGACACGGATCTTCCCGAGGTCACCGCGCTGAACCTTAAAGCGAAATCCGGCACGAGACTCGCGCACGGCAACTACTTCAACACCGACGTCGTCGCGACGATCGGCGTGGCGGACGCGGAGTTCTCCTCCGGCATCAGCACGATCGAGGCAGTTTACGTCGCGGGCGACGAGAGATTCGATTTTGTCGAGCGCGATAACGGCACCGTCCCCGAATCTTCTCCGCTGACCGCAAAGGACACAAAGCTCTCGCGCACGTTTGATCTTGCCGAGGTCGAAAACACGAAGGGCTACCTTGAGATCACGATCACGGATAACGTGGGCAACGTATTTGTCTTCGATCAGGACAGCGACCTTCCCGCGAAAAAGAATATCGAGATCAATGCGATCCTGTTTGAAAATACGCCCGCGACGATCACCGAGACGCACACCGCGCCCGATTACGTGCGCAACGGCGTGGAAGACTGCTACCGGCTTCCCGATCTTGAGAAGGCGGACGTCAGCTATACCGTTACCGTTGACGATACCGGCGACGGCATTGAAGCGAGCGGCATCCGCACGATCGAAACGACGCTGAACGGCGTCACGGTCGCCGACGCCACGGCGGACGAAAGAGAAGCCTATACGGACAAGAAAGAATATACCTTCAGACTGGCCGACGTGAAGGATGCGGACGGTAATCTCGCGCTGCGCGAAGGCGAAAACGAGATCGTCGTCAAGGTCGTCGACAACGCCGGCAACAAGAGCGAAGCGTCCGGCAACAGCGAAGAGCAGAGATATACGATCTTCGTTGACAATACCCTGCCGAGGATCACCTCCCTCACGATGGAAATCGTCGACGCGAATAAAGTTCTGAACGTTCTCACGCTGGGCAACTACTTCAACGGCAAGGTCCTGCTGACGGTCGGCGCAACCGACGCCGACGGCGTCTGCGATACGGGCGTCCGTTCCGCGACGATCACCTATAAGGATCTGACCGACGGCGGCGAGATCAAGACGAAGGAAGTCACCGAGTCGACTTACGACGTCGGCAGCAAGACGTATTTCTTCGTGTTTGAGCTGCCGATCGACGCGCAGCTCGACGGAGACGACGCCGTGAACGAGTGGAAAGCCTCCATGAGCGTCCGGATCGCCGACAACGTCGGGAACGAGACCGCGAACAAGGCGATCGCGAAACTCGGCGATGAGATCGAGTCGCTTTCAAGCTCCACGGTGCTCTATGAGACGCGCAACCCCAACGTCAACAGCACGCTGGAGATCGAAACCGGCGCGGTCGACGCAGAGGTATTCTATCGCGACGAGGCGAACGACGCTTACTGGATCTTCGACGGCAAGGACTTCGTTATTTCCGTCGACGACAACAACAGCAAAAAGAACGCGTACGACTCCGGCCTGAGCACGGTCACGGTTGCCAGAAACGCGCAGATCATCGGCGACTACGGCTTTGCGTACGTCGACGGCGAAAAGAGGACCTTCAGCCACGAGATCCCCTTCGCTTACGATAAGCTCGTCAACGGAAAGAACGAGATCGTCGTGCGCGCGGTCGACCTTGCCGGCAACGAGACGGTCAAGCGCTATACCGTCTATAAGGACGGCACGGCTCCCGCGGTCAGCAGAATCGACATCAACGATACCTACGGCAGCCGTCTTCCCTACGGCAACTTCTATGACAGCAATATCTCGCTTCCGATCACCTTCTCCGACGCGGAATACAGCTCCGGCATCCGCGACGTCAAGGCGACGTACGTCACGAGCGACGGCAAAAAGCATGCGCTTGTCGAAAGAGACGCGCAGTCGCCGGAAAGCGATCCGCTGACCTCGGGCAAGACCGAGCTCACCAGGGTCTTCGATCTGGAGGCCGTGTTCGAATCCGACGGTTATCTTGTGATCACCGTCACGGACAACGTCGGCAACACCTCGACCTTCGGCAAAAACAGCAAGGTCCCGAAGGGCTCGAACATCTCCGTCAACCGGCTGATGTTCGATTCCAAGTATATCAAGATCACGGAAACCGATACGAAGGAAGATTATCTCCTTGTTGGGAAAACGACCGATGAAAACGGCAAAGAGATCGAAACCAAAAAGCGCTGCTATATGTCCTTCGATATCGATCTTACCCTTTCCTTCGACGATACTGCCGAGGAGACCAGCGGCATCCGCTCCATCCGGACGACGCTGAACGGCAAGACCGTTCCCAACGCGACCGTCGAACTGAGCGAATCGCTGACCGCCACCCGGAACGACGTCAGCTTCAATCTCGGCAAAGACTGCGCGGCCGCCTGCAAAGAAGGCGAAAACGTCGTCCACGTCGAGGCGACCGACAACGCGGGCAGCGTCACGAAGAGAGATTACGTGTTCTACGTCGATCTTACCGACCCGGTCGTTACGGCCATCCGGATGGATACCGTGGAGACCGGCGGCGTTCTGAACCTTCTGAAGTTCGGCAACTTCTTCAACAAAGAGGTCGAGCTCACCGTCGTCGCGACGGACAGCATCGTCGACGCGGTTTCGAAAAAACCGAGCATCTGCGATACCGGCGTGAAGTTCATGACACTTTCCTACGTCGATTGCTCCGGCGACGAGCCCGTTGAAAAGACGGTCGAAAAAACCGACTTCGAAGAGCAGGACGGCAGCTACACCTTCAAATTCCGTCTGCCGATCGTCGGCGAAGAGGCGGAAGAGAATCCGCTCGAATACTGGAGATCGAATCTCTCGCTCCTTCTGGGCGACAACGTCGGCAACGTGACCGAATCGCTTGCGATCGACCGGTTCGGCGACGAGATCGAAAACTTCGACAGTAGCTTCGTTCTTTACGAGAAGCAGGCGCCGAACGTTTCCTCCTCGGCGGACAGCAAAGACGGCGCACCGGATACGGACGTCCTCTACGTTGACGAGGCGACCGACACGCTGTGGATCAGAAAGGGTCAGTCTTTCCGGATCGACGTCAACGACGTCAACGTTGCGGATTACGACTCCGGACTGTATTCCGTGACCGTCAGCAACAACGGAAAAGTCTACGAGCAGCAGACTTACGGATACGCGCTTGCCGCCGACAGAGCGGCGCAGACGCAGATCTTCGAAAAGACCTTCCGCATCTCCTACGATGATCTGCACGAAGGCCTGAACAGGATCAGCGTCGTCGCAGACGATAACGCCGGCAACAGGACCGGCCCGTACGTACAGTTCGTTTACAAGGATATCGACGACCCCGTGATCTCCCGCGTGGAGCTTCGCGATTACAGCACGCTCCTCGATTACGGCACGTTCTACAACAAGGATCTGAACGTCGACGTCACCGTAGACGACGCGGCGGATACCGCAGGCATCCGGTCGGTCGTCGTGAAATACGTGACCGACGGCGGCAGGAGCTACGAGCTCGTTGAGGACGAGACGCAGAAGCAGTCGCCCGAGCATGCGGCGGACGCCGACGGAAAGGCCGTCAACGTCGTCAGGAGCTTCACGCTTGCCGCGAAGCCCGACACGACCGGCTGGCTTGAGGTCTACGTGACCGACAACGTCGGCAATACCGCGTTCTACGGCAAGGATTCCGACACGGCGGTTTCGAACGCGAGGAGCACGTTCATCATGTTCGAGATGAACGGTCTTGACATCGCGATGACGGAGTCCGCGCCCGATTATACCTGCAAAGACGAGCACGCTCTGAAATGGTACAAGTCGAGCGATATCGACGTGGAAATCATGGTCAACGAGTCGGAGAACGACGTCGTCAAGAGCGCCATCAAGCACATCGTAACGACGCTGAACGGCACGAGAGTCGACGAGGCCTCCGCCTCCGACGTCAGCGCCGCCGGGTACGTCTACGAGCTTCCGCTGCGCTTCAACGTCGGCGAAATTCTGAGAGACGGCGCAGAGGTCTGCAGGGACGGCGAAAACATGATCCTCGTTACCGCGACGGACAACGCCGGCAACGTCACGAGCCTTGAGCACAAGGTCTATCTTGACAGAGTACACGACGGCCAGCCGAACGACGGCGCGCCCGTCGTAGAGGGCTTTGCCGTTTCGGATGAAGAGATGCCCAGCATGGTGAAAACCGATTACGGTTATTATTTCGGCAAAACGACAACCGTAACAGTCAAGGTATCCGATCTGATTCCCGGCTCCGGCATAAAGGCCATATACTTCTGCAGGGTTCCCGTAACTACTGCGGAAAGCGTTGATGAAGACAGGTCGATCCGTAATATCAGTCCCGATACGAACGCGGCAACCACTTGCGTACTGGATGCGGAAAATGCTGAAAACGCAAGGGTTGAAAACGGGAGGATCAGAAGCGACGCGGAGTTTACGATCGAGGCCGGATTCAAAGGTCAGATCTACGCTTATGTCGAAGACAACGTCGGCAATATCTCCGCAAAGGACGCTTCGGATTACACCACGTGGGAAAACCCCGAAAAAATGATCCTTGAAAAAGAAGATCATCATATCGCCGAAGGTGACCACGTTTTCATTACGACGACCGACACGAACTTCGTCCGTATGATCACGAACAGTCAGGGTCAGTCTGTACGGCTCTACAAGGATGACGCAACGATCAACCTTGCTGTTTCCGATCTGTATGCGGGTATCCGCTCGGTAACCTATAAGGTTTGGTCGGAATACGACAACAGAACTGAAAAGAATAACGTACCGACCTCGTTCAAGGTCATTGACGACGTTGGTATTGAGCAGAAGGATACGAATACCGTCAGGTTCCAGGCGGGCCAGACGCACGGCGGATGGCATATTGATTCTGTTGAAAACAACATTGTCACCCGGATCAGCCAGACGATCGATGTGCCGAACAACAGCAACGATATCAAGATTACGCTGGAAATGACGGATAACGCCGGCAACACCTCGTCGAAGGATCTTACGATCAGCATCGATAAGGACGCCCCGATCATCACGGTGGCGGTCGTTCCCGGCCCGGGAGCCGACGACGCGGAGCATACCGGCTACTTCAATCAGGACAGAGTGATGACCGTCACCATTCGCGAGCGGAACTTCGATCCTTCGCTGGTCAACATCACCGCCACGCAGAACGGCGCGCCTTACGGTATCGGTTCCGGTTTCGGCGCCGGTGTGATGGTCACGGAAAACGGCATCCAGTACTATGAATACGTCCTGACGCACACCTTCCACGACGACGGCGACTATACGTTCGCGATCCAGGCGACGGATATGGCGGAGAATCTCACGACCGAAGATGACGACGATCAGGTGAACTACGGTTCCGAGGCGGAAAAGGCCGTTGCGAAGACCTTCACGATCGACGAGACCGCGCCCGTGATCACGGTAGACATTTCCGGCCAGCTCGGCAAGGATATCTACTATTACGGCGACGTGACGGTCACGATCCAGGTGACCGAGCACAACTACGATCCGAACCGGTATACCGTCGTCTTTGATACGAAGGATTCGCTGAGCGGCGCGCCCGTCGGCGCGGCGGTCCCGCAGGCCTCCTACAGCGAAAACGGCGACGTGCGGACTTACGTGTACGTATTCCACGAGGAGTTCATGTACAGGCTTGCTTCGATCTCCGTGACGGATATGGCGGGCAACGTGACGACCGACGTCTTTACCGGCAGTTACGCGCAGGGCTCCGACTTCGTCGTCGACCAGACCGAACCCGTGATCCGGATCCTGAAGCAGGATGCGAGCACGGCTCTCGATCATGTCGCTTCCAAAGAAGAGGACTTCGGCCCCGTGATTATCCTGGAGGATACGAACCTTGACCCGAGCGCGTCCAGCTATTCGATCAGCATTTACGGCTATCAGCACCTGGGTTACGTCAATTACAGCTATGCGTCTGCAGCGGCGCCCGGCAGAATGGAGATCAGATACAGCAGCTTCCCGATGGATGAGACGTACGACGATGTTTACGAGATCAACGTTGCCGTTACCGATCTTTCCGGCCGTTCAACGACGGCGCAGGCGCTGTTCTCGGTGAACCGGTTCGGTTCCACCTTCATGGTAGCGCCGTCGACCGGCGAGCTGATCAAACGGTATTATACCAACACCGAAACCGACGTTGAGCTGATCCAGATCAACGCGGCGGAGGTCACGGAGCAGGAGGTTTCCGTATCGCGCAACAACTCGCCCACGACGCTGCAGAAGGATGCGGATTATTCCATCGAGGAATGGACGGCGAAAAAGGATGAAAACGGCAGATCCACGTGGTATGAGTACGACTATCGGATCCTGAAGAAGAACTTCGTTTCGGAAGGCATGTACGCCGTTACGATCTTCTCCAAGGACCAGGCGGAAGAAGACAGCTCCAGCGCGGTCTCCAAGCGTACGATCGATCCGTTCAGCGGCGTCGTCAGAAGCGACCGTGCGACGCTTGCGAACAAGAGGCTGTCGGACGATATCCTCAGCGAAGAGGATCTTTCCGCGCCCGTCAGATTCATCATCGATAAGACGGCGCCGATCGCCAGCATCATTGATTACGAGGACAACGACGAAAAGCAGATCCGCAAGATGTCGCAGGATATCTTCTTCGCCGCAACGGACGACGTCGCGCTTGACAAGATCGAGCTGAGAGTCGGCGAAAGAGGCGGCGTCATCGACGTCAGCGCCTCCGAGCCCACAGCGATCTATGAGGAGAAAGATATCAAGGATAACAAAGCGGTCTACAACCTGAATGAGACCAATACCCATGGCGAGTATAAAAAGCTCAGCGTTGTCGCCTACGATAAGGCCGGCAACGTCTCCGAGCAGTACTCGACGACGCTTCAGGTTACGACGAACCTGATCAAGCTCTTCTTCGGCAGCGTTCCCGCCATGATCATCACGGGCACCGTGCTTGCCGGCGGCGTGATCGTACTGATCGTCCTGCTCAAGAGAAAGAAGAACAAAGAAGAACCCGATCCCACACCTGCCGGATAAACCCCGGCAGCGTCGGAAAACAAAAAACCAGGCAACGAAATGGCTGCTCTCGCCCGATCGCTGAGGGCAGCCGTTTCCGGTATCGGCAGGAAAAGGAGGTGCCGCGATGACGGGCGAGGCGTTCCGGTATACCTATCAGAATATTCAGCAGATCAACAAGGGCGGCACCGGCGTGATCTACCGCGCGCGGCACAGGAATCTGGAAAAAACCGTTGTGCTGAAACGGATCACGCTGAATCAGGATATCCGGTTCCTGCGGCGCGAGGTCGACATCCTGAAAAATCTCCGGCATCGGTATCTGCCGACGATCTACGATTTTATCGAGGTTGACGGCGCGTATTTCATCGTTGAGGACTTTATCGAGGGAACGGATCTTCAGCAGTACATCAACAGCCGCGTTGCCGTTCCGGAGCCGTACGTCAAAAAATGGCTGCGGCAGATCTGTGAGGTCCTGGATTACCTGCATACGCGTCCCGCCGCCGTGATCCACAGCGACATCAAGCCCGCGAATATCATGGTCGACACGAACGGAGACATCTGCCTGATCGACTTCAATATTTCGGTGCTTTGCGGCGAACGGGTCGCGGTGCTCGGCTTCAGCAACTTTTACTGCGCGCCGGAGCAGATTGCCAAGGCGAGGAATCCGGAAAAAAAGATCCCCATAGACGCGCGCACGGATATTTACAGCACGGCGGCGACGTTTTACACGCTGCTTTCCGGCGTGGTGCCGAAAACGGACCGGAGGAACAAGCCGCTTGCCATGATGGGGCTGCCGTATCACGAGGGCCTGCTGCGGCTGATCGACAAGGGCATGGCGCCGGATCCCGCGGAGCGGTGGCAGAGCGCTAAACAGATGCTGGCGCAGTTCTCCCGCCTCGACCGTCTTACGCTTCGGGCGCAGAAGAGGAAAAAACTGCTGCTCTGGGCGTCTGCCGCCGCCGCCGTCATTCTTGTCGCCGGCAGCGTCGCCGGGGTGTACGGCGCGTACAGAAACCGGCAGCGTCAGTATAAGACGGCGGTTTCCGAAATCATTGACTCCTATGAGAAAAAAGGCGCGACCGAAGAGCTGGACGGTCAGATCGAACGGTTCCTGGCCGACGACTCCTACGCGCAGTTTCTGAAAGACGAACCGGTCTCCGAGGCGTATTTCAATGCGATGCAGGCGGAATATCAATACGACCTCAACACCGATAAGGCACAGCAGAAATATGAAGCCGCGTGGAATCTGATCAGGGACAGCGACGATGCGGACGCAGACAAAAAACAGGAGTTTGCGGCGAATTATGCAAGAGCGCTGGCGCTGAACGGCAAACGCACGGAGGCGGAACAGATCGCAAGCCGGTATCTCGATTCACAGACGGGGATCGCGGCGATTTCCGTGCGCGTCAGCATCGAGTACCGGGCGGGCAATTACGGCGAGGTCCTGTCGCTTGCCGACAGCCTGCCCGCCGACGCCGGGAACCAGAAGGATCGGATCTCTCTGTATAAGCTCGTGATCTCTGCGGCTGTCAGGCTCGGCGACGCGGAAGCGACGTCGAAATGGGTCGAAATGCTGACGACGCTTGACCCGACCGACGCGAGCTATCGTTTTTCAGCGGGCAAGTGCGCAGAAATCGGCACCGAGCCGATGTATCTCGCGGCGCTGCGGTATTATGAAAAGATGCGTTACCGGACGGAGAAGGACCGCGCGGATTATGCGGAGATCCTGCTGGTGACGAAGCAATATGAGAAAAGCATCGCCGAGCTGCAGAAAGGGGACCTTTCCGACAAGGTTCTGCACGTAAGACAGCTCTGCGTGCTGGCGTGCGCCTTTGCGGAAACGGAGCGTTCGTCGGCCGCGGGCGATTACTGTAAAAAAGCGATCCGGGCTTATAACGCGCTGGAAAAAAGGGAGCAGGAACGCATCCCGGACGAAATGATGGATAAATTGAAAATCGTGAAAAACAACCTCGGCGTCGGGGATGAAATACGAAGCAAATAAATCCGGATGGAAACCACAGGAGGGAACGGCTATGAAATGCCCGAATTGCGGCAACGAGATCGGTCCGAACGATCTCCAGTGCAGATACTGCAGCGTGCTGCTTCCGCATCCCGTTTATGCGACGAATTATCCGAGCGGGAAGTTTTCACAGAGCGTCCCGCAGCCGCAGGGATACAGCAGCGCGCAGCTCGGCCCTTATTATACCGGCAGCCAGCCGATGATGACCGGGTATTACGGCGGTTATGCGCCGTACCCGAAGCGCTGGCCGGAGGAAAGGCCGAAAAAGAGAGACTTCAGCGATATTCTCGTGATCCTGCTGTCTCTGCACGTGATCCTTGACGTTTTGATCATTATTTTGCTGCTTCTGAATTATTAAGGCAATACCGCACAATACAGATGCGCGTCTTGCCCCATCTTTGTTCCGTCACCTTGCACAGCGTTCCCCTGACAACCGTCAGGCTGCCTGCGGAAAATCTGACAATCTGACGAAAAAATCTACGGTGCAATCCGCACACCCGAATTGTGCGGCGTTGCCTTAAGCAACGAATTTCGGGAAACCGATTGAAAAGGAGAATGAATATGTCTGCAAACCAATACGCGGTCCAAAAGAAGAAAAAGAGCTCAAACACCACGCTGATTATCATCGGCGCGGCGATCATTGCCGTCGTGGCGGCGATCGCCGCCGTACTGCTGATCATCTCTTCCGTCGGGGGAGGCGCAAAAAGCAGTGAAAAATACGTGGATATTGCGAAAAAGTACATTGACGCCGCCGATTACGACAACGCGATCAAGTCGTATTGGAGCGCGATCGAGATCGCTCCGACGGAGGTCCGGAACTATGAAGAGCTCGGTCAGCTTTACGAGGACCAGGAGGAGATTCAGAAGGCGTGCTCCGTATACCACATGGGATACCTGAAAACGCTGGATCGCGGCTTGTACGACAAATATCAGAATCTGCTTCTCATCGTGTCCGACGGGGAGGATAAATCCGCTCCGGTTTCGTCGGATCTGTCTCTCGTTCTGAACAATACGCTCGGAAGCCGGTTCGGCGAGTTTACGTTCCGCGAATATCGGGAAACCTACGGGGCCCCGCAGATTTCCGTCGGCTCCGACGGGAAGTATCGGGTCACCTATCCGAACGTGCGCGCGGAGTTCATCTATTATAATACGTCTGCGGATCAGTACGCGATCGACGCCGTGAACAGAAAGCCGAGAGAAAACAGAAGGCCGAACGACATCATTCTGCACGACGTTTCGCTGCTGTTCCCCGGCATGGGCGACCGGATTACCTACGAGCAGCTGCAGCGTTTGAATCTCGATCAGCTTGAACGGACGACGGCGTCGAGCCTGAAGCTGGTCGTGAAATTCCGCATCGGCAACGCGCAGTTCAGCGTCGAGTGCACGGATAACGGAGACATCCTTCCGAACGCGCAGGTGGAGATCGCGCCGGTTTCGACGATTCCCATTATTGTGACGGAAGTGATCGAAACGGAGACCACGGAAGAATCCACTGCGACGACCGTCCTGACGACGGTGTTGACGACCGCAGCCACGACCGCGCCCACGACTGCGCCTACGACCGTACCGGTGCGGGAGTTCACGGTTTCCGGCACGATAACCAGCGCGGTGGACGGCCATGCGATCGACGGCGTTACCGTGCGCGTAGAGGCGACGGACGGCTCGAGATTTTCCGATTCGGCAACGACGGACGGCGACGGAAAATTCACGCTCCGCAGCGTTCCCGCCGGCGAGTATTCTCTGAAGGCGGAGAAGGACGGGTATATCACCGAGACCAAATCGTTTTACGTTGACGAGAGCGCCGCGTCGAGCGATTCGGGCAGCGTTGAGCTGAACATCGTCATGTCTCCCGAGCTTCAGCGCGGCGAGATCCGTTTCGTGCTGACGTGGAACGAGGTGCCGCGGGATCTGGATGCGCATCTGGAGGGGACGTCTTCCGGCGGCTCAAACATTCACGTTTATTTCGGCAACTCGAGCCAGTCGGATTCCAACGGCGTGGTCGCCGATCTGGACTACGACGATCGGGACGGGTTCGGCCCCGAAACGCTGACGCTTTACGATATGGGCGGCAATTTTGAGTTCTACATCTTCGATTATACGGAAAGCGGAACGATGGGGATCAACGGCGCCACGGTTAAGATCTATGCGGACGGACAGGCGCCGATGGAGGTTTCCGTGCCCGCAAACGTCAACAATACCTGGAGCGTCTGCAGGATCCGTAACGGGAACATAGAAATCACAAACACCGCCGTCGATTGACAGACCGGCCGGCCGTCACGGGGAGATGATGCATTTGCTGATTTTTGTGGCAGCATACGTCGCCGTCGTCGTGATCGCGTTTGCGGTATATTTGATTCGCTACAGAAAAAAGGACGAGCAGAGAAAACTCAATCAGGCCGCCGAACGGATCGTTCGGGAGGATATGCTGCGGTATTCTCTGCGCAATCCTTACGCGGATGCCGGGAACAGACCGATCCCGGCATCCCGCCGAAGGATGCTCTGTATTACGATCAAAACCGACGGGAAAAAGCATCGGTACGTTTTTGACCCGGAAAAACAGGTGAGCGTCGGCAGGAGCGATAAAAATCAGATCATTATTTATGACGCCGCCGTTTCCGAACGGCAAGCCCTCATATATGTTTCCGCGGGGAAGGTCTGCGTCCGGAATACGGGAAATACGCGCAGAATACGTCTGAAACGCGGCGGCAGACAGACCGCGATCTCTGCCGGCGGCTCCGCCGTTCTGCGGGACGGGGACGTTTTGCGCATCGGCGCCCATGAATTGAATATCAAATTATTCAGGTTTGACTTTAATCACAAATAAAACGGCGGAATCATTATGCACTTGATGGTCTGCGGAAACAGAATATGCAAAGAGTACGTGTTTGCGGAAGAGCTTGCGGATCGAAGACCTGTTCTGATCAGAAAACAGATCTTCGGTCTTCGGCGTGACGTGACGCTTTCTTTTGAACGGAACGGAGAGCTTCTTTCCGTGCTGTGCAATTACGGCGACAGGCTGACGGACGGGACCGGTGAAAAGTCCTCGGCGCTTTTGGGGCCCGATACGGCGCTGTCGCTTCGCACGGCTGCGGGAGAAAAACTCCGTCTGTTTTTTTCTTCGCAGACCGCAGACCTGCAGGTTTCGGACAAGTATATTCTTTATACCGGCCGGCAGATCCGCATCGGCTCCGCCGGGGAGAACGAGATCGTTTACTCGTTTGCCTCTCTGGTCGGCGGAGAACACGCGCTGCTGTTTTTTTACAACAACGGGTGGTATGTCCGCGCGCTGGAGCCGGGCGTTTGCGTGAACGACGCCGCGGTAAACGACATAAAGCAGCTCCATTTCGGTGATACGGTGTATATTTACGGGCTTCGGATCGTGTATTTTGGCAAGATACTCTGCGTCGGCAACGCCTTCGGCGTCTGTAACATCGGCGCCGCCGTCAAGCCTTACGACGTGGCGCGGAACATGTTCGGCGTCAGGGGCGAGGGCCGGGAGATGCCCGCGTTTAACCGTCCCGCCAGAAAGCTGCCGTCGATCGAGTCCGGCGAGATCGAAATCGACTCGCCGCCCGCGGTTCCGGAAGAAAAAAAGAAAAGCCTGCTGTCCTCGATCGGCCGCTCGCTGACGATGGCGATCCCGATGGTGCTCGGCTGCACCATGATGGCGGTCGGAATGGCGGGCAACGGGACGTTTATGTCTTTGGGTATCATAACCGCCGTCTCGTCCGCCGTGCTCGGCGCCGTATGGGCTCTGCACAGCCTGAGCGAACGGAACGAAGAGGAGTTTGACAAAGACCGGCTGCGCTTCAACGCGTACGGGAATTATCTGATTTCCGTCGCGCAGGAGCTTGCCGTTCGGTACCGGTCGAATTATCTTGCGCTCAGCTCGATGTATCCGTCTGCGGATCGGTGCGTGCTGTTTGACGAGAGCAGTCCGATGCTTTGGAGCCGGAACGCAACGCACGGGGATTTCCTTTTCGTGCGGCTTGGCTCCGGCAGCATGCCGTTTGACGTCAGCGTCAAAACGCCGAAGGCGGGGTTCGTTATGCGTCAGGACGCGCTGACGAACGGACCGCAGCAGATCGCGGCGGAATATGCCGAGATGAAAAACATTCCCGTCGGCGTTGATCTGCAGAAGCAGCAGTTGATCGGCCTGATTTCTTCCTCGGGCCGCCTCGGCTCGATCCGGGCGGTCCAGTTGATGATCGCGCAGTTGGCGGCCAATGTGTGCTATACGGACCTGAAAATCGTTCTTCTGAATACGTATGATTCGGATGAGGACCGGCGGATCTGGGACTGCCTTCGGTATCTGCCGCACAGTTGGTCCTCCGATCAGCAGACGAGATATTACTCAATGAACCGGTCGAGCGTTGAAGATATCAGCTACGAGCTCCTGAAAATCATGCGCGTGCGGGATTCCGCCGAGAAGAAGGAGAACCCGCTGCCGTATTATCTGATCATCGTCACGGATCCGATGATCCTCGACCGGAATATGTTATCGAATTATATCCTGAAGCCGCAGCCGGAATACGGCGTGACCACGCTGATCCTTGCCGGATCGAGAACGCAGCTTCCGAACACCTGCCGTTTCGTCATCGAGTGCGACGCGGGCCGCTTTTATATGAGCGATCTGTTGGATCCCCGGCGTCAGCGCACGGAAATCGTCGCCGACCGCATCCGCACGGAACAGCTCACGGGAATGGCGCATCGGCTGGCAGGCATCAAAGTGGAGGATAAGCTGCGCGAGCAGGTGCTGCCCGCCAGCCTGGACTTCCTTTCCATGTACGGCGTCCGGAGCGTGGACGAGCTGCACATCGCGGCAAAATGGCGGACGGGCAACATCTGTGAAAACATCAACGTGCCGATCGGCATGAAGGCGGACGGCGGATTATGCTGTCTGGATATCCATGAAAAATTTCACGGGCCGCACGGACTGGTCGCCGGAACGACCGGATCGGGCAAGAGCGAGCTGCTGCAGAGCTATATTCTGTCGCTGTGCGTGAATTTCAGCCCCGAGGACATCAATTTCCTGATTATCGATTACAAGGGCGGCGGCATGGCCAACCTGTTCTCCGGGCTTCCTCACCTTGCCGGGCAGATCACGAATCTTTCCGGCAACGGCATCCGCCGGGCGATGATTTCCATCAAAAGCGAAAGCCTTCGTCGGCAGAAGCTTTTCAGCGAGTATTACGTCAACAGCATCAACCAGTATACGCAGTTGTATAAAGACGGCAGGATACCCGTCCCGATCCCGCATCTTCTGATCATCGTGGACGAGTTTGCCGAGCTGAAAAAATCCGAGTCGGATTTCATGCACGAGCTGATCAGCATCGCGCAGGTCGGCAGAAGTCTCGGCATCCATTTGATCCTCGCCACGCAGAAGCCCAACGGAACGATCGACGACAACATCCGGTCAAATTCGAAATTCCGCATCTGCCTTCGCGTGCAGGATAAGCAGGATTCCATGGATATGCTGCACCATCCGGACGCGGCGTATATCACGCAGCCCGGCGGCGCGATTTTCCAGGTCGGAAGCGACGAGATCTTCGAACCGTTTCAGTCCGCGTGGAGCGGCGCGCCGTATGACGCGGACGCGGACCCGGCAGACAAATACGCCGTGCTCCTGAACGAAACGGGTAAACCGGTCAATACCGCGGGCGGCGCGAACGTGAAACGGTCCGAAAAAAGAAAGCTTGCTTGGTACGGCGCCGTCGTGAACGTGATCCGCAGGATAAAGCCCGCGGATACGCCGATCCGTGAGCTTTACGGAGAGCAGGCGCTGCAGCTTTGCGCGCGCACGGCGGTCGTGCTGAACGGTACGCAGGATTATCACGGCAATGCGGAAAATCTTTTGGGCTTTCTCGAGCTGTGGCCGGAAAACGACGCGCAGATGACGGACCAGGAAATCGCCCGCCATATGGTCGTGCAGGCAGAACGAACCGGCGTAAAAATGCCGGAATTCGATATTCAGACGCAGTTGGAGGCGCTCTCGCACGCCGTAAGCGAAACCGCGGAAAAGAACAACTGTCCCGCGGCAAGGCAGTTGTGGCTCCCGCTGCTGCCGGAGCGAATTACGGTCGGCGAATTGGATCGCCGCGGCGATCTGCGGCACGCGGCGCTGCTTGACGACCGCGTTTCGCCGTCTCTGCGCGCGCCCGTCGGCCTGATGGACGATCCGGTCAACCAGATGCAAAGCCCGGTATTCGTCGACTTTTTCAACGGCGGCCACCACGCCGTGATCGGCTCCGTTGCGACGGGCAAGAGCACCCTGATGCAAACGGTGCTTTACGGGCTCTGCACCGGATATTCGCCGGACGATCTCAATATTTATATCGTCGATTACAGCTCGAGACTGCTCGGCGTTTTCGGCGCGCTTCCCCACGTCGGCGGGGTGGTCTTCGAAGAAGAGCAGGAGAAGCTGGATAAGCTGTTCCTGCTGATGCGCGACATTCTCGCCGAACGGAAAAAACGCCTGGCGGGCGAAAGTTTTCTGGATAACAAACGGAGGAAGAACGACCGGCAGCCGGCGATCCTTCTTCTGATCGACAACTATGCCGGCGTCAAGGAAAAAACGGAAGGGAAATACGAATCCCTGTTGGTCCAGCTTTCAAGAGAAGGCCTGGCGTACGGCGTCTTCCTGTTCGTTTCCGGGGCCGGCTTCGGCATGGCGGATATCAGCAGCAGAGTCGGGGAGAATATCAAAACCGTTCTCACGCTTGAGCTGACGGATAAATACAAATATTTTGACGCGCTGCACACGACCTCTGTGGATATCCTGCCGGAGAGCGGGATCAAAGGCCGCGGTCTGATAAAAAAGAACGACAGATGTCTCGAATATCAGACGGCGCTGATGAACGATATGCCGGATGATTACAACCGCGGGAAGGAAGCCGAAAAGGAATTCGCCGCAATCGCCGACGCATGGACCGGCGCCGCGGCCGTTCCGATTCCGGAGATCCCCGTCAACCCCGGGTTCTCGGAGTTCGCGGCGCTTCCGGACGTGCAGGAGGCCTTCCGGGATGCGGTCGGACTGCCGCTGGGATATTCGGAGACGACGGCGCGGGCGTTCCTGCTGCCGCTGGACGGCGCGTATTGCATGACCGTCGTCGGTCAGGCGGAGCATGCCCGCCGGAACGTTTTGAACGTTCTGACGCAAAGCGCGCTTTCCTGCCCGTCCGCCGACGTGGTCCGGATTTGCGCGGACGGCGCAGAGACCGAACCCCGGAACGGGGAGACGCGGCTGAAGACGGTCCGCGGCGAGGAAGATCTGCTGGAGTTCTTCCGGGACCTGACGCCGGAATTCGTAAAACGGAACAAATATAAAAAAGAGCTCCTGCAGAACGGCGTGCAGGAGGATGAGCTCTTTGAGAAAATGCGCCGGTTCCGGCCGCTGTTCGTTTTTGTCGACGACCTCGACGCGTTCTTCTCCGCCGCATACGGAAACGGCGGCAAGGAGAAAAAAATGAACGGGTTCCTTGAGAATATTCTTTCCAAGGGCGTCTATCACAACGTATATTTCTTCGGCGGGCTGAACGCGGAGGACGCCGCAAGGCTGAACATTTACCCGGCGTTTAAATCGTTTACGGCCGAAAAAAGAGGGATTCTTGCGGATCTTGCGCCGGCTGCGCAGAAGACGCTTGATTTCGGCGGCGTGCCGTTCTCCGAGTCGGGAAAAGCGCCGCGGAGAGGAACCGTATACGTCACCGGGACGGAAAACGGCGCAAATACGCTGGAGCGCGTTGTCCTTCCGAACTTGAAAAGGTGAGCGGGATGATCGACGTCATTATTTTCGACAGCATAAAAAAAGAGCTGCAGTTGGTGCACAAGACCGCCTATGAGCTGTCGGCGCGCATGTCGGAGGCGGACTGGGACTGGCACCTGTATTCCGAGCCGGAAAAGCTGACGGCGTATCTGGACCGGACGGGGAACGCGGATTTTTCCTGCATGGACGTGGCGGCTCCGCAGGGGGTCGACCTGGCGGAACGCGTCAGAAACCGTAACGCGGCCGCGTTCATTCTGCTGATTGCGGACGAAACCGTTTCGCCGATGCGCTATTTAAAGCCGAGCGTTTTGCCCGGCGCGCTTCTGCTGCGGCCGTTTTCGGCGGCGCAGGCGCTCGAAACGGTGAAAACGGCGATGGCGCAAATGCTGCGCAGCGCCGACGGGCCGGCCGGCGGCGGGGTTTTTCAGTTGAACCTGAAAACGGAACGAAAAATGATTCCGTATTCGCAGATCTGCTATTTTGAGGCGCGGGAGAAAAAGATTTTTGTCAACACGGGGAACCAGGAATACAGCTTTTACGACACGATCGATCATTTGCAGGAGCAGCTCCCGGCGGGGTTCCTGCGATGCCACAGAAGCTTCATCGTTTCCAAATCAAAAATAGAGAACGTGTATCTGTCCAAAAACTATATGGAGCTGGAAAACGGAATGATCATTCCGCTTTCCCGATCGTATAAGGCTGCGTTAAAGGAGTTGAAATGAGGATGCGGTTGGATCGAAATGCAGACGCGTACCTTTTGACCGAACGCGAGCTGAAGGTTCTTCTCGCCGGGCAGAATAACGATTTCGTTTTCGGCCTGCTTTCCGATAAGGCGGCGGAGTGCAGCGAAACGAAGGCGGACGTCTATACGGCGTTGGCGGATATGGTGCGCATGGAAAAAATCAGCACGGACGGGGAGTCGTTCCGGATCGCCGAGCCGATCGCGTCCTGCGTGCGCCAGATCGGCGCGGCGGAGACGGTCGGGCTGCTGTCTTTCTGCGACGAGGATTATCCGACCTGCTGTTACGTTCTGGACGACGTCGTTACGTGCCGCCGCGTCCGTTATCAGCCGGAGATCCTGCGCGTCAAAAAATATTCGAAACGGGAATTCAACGACGTGTGGCTGGCGAGATTCGACGACGGGCTTATCACCGGCGACGTTACGGAAGAAGCCCTGTGGGCGGAGGCGCCCGCAGAGTATTTTTCCTTCAGCGTATACCGCAGTCGGGAACTGACGGTGAGAATCAGCGTCAGCGCCGCGCCGCTCTCCTCACCCGAGATCGTCGTTCTGCGGCGGGACGGCGGCGACCGGTCGGCTTTTTCGAAAGAGGCGCTGTCGAATCTGATCGATTATTATTTTATCAACGGGTTGTCTTCCGGGGAGCGTTCATATGCGGATCATGGTTGAGTTTCCGATGCTGTCGGCTGAATTCGAATTCGATATCGATGAAAAAAAGCAACTGTTCGTCACGGTGGAGGAAGCGATCGACGCCGTCTGCGGCGCGGAACGGTTTTCCCTGAAGGGCGATCTGGCCCAGCTTCTCGTGCTTCACGCCGAGAAGAAAGCGATCCTGAACAAATATCAAAACCCCGTCGAAGCGGGCGTAAAGAACGGTGATACGCTGATAATTGTATAAAAAATGCTGTTCGTCCCGATAAATGTGCCATTCGTCTGAAAGGTGAAAAAAGCCGATCCGTATGTCGTATAATGCAATTGTCGACGGGGGAGACAACCGTCGGAGAATAAAAACGAGATACGGAGGAACAAAAAAATGTCTACGCTTTACCTTGACCTGGCAACGCTGCAGCAGAGAGCGGATGAGCTCGAAACGATGAACGAGAGGCTTCTCTCGGAGATCGCGACCCTGAACGATACCGAGGCTGCGCTGGCCGGCATGTGGGAAGGCCCCGCAAAGGACGCTTTCCGCACCGCTTACCACAACGACTCGGTACAGATGAAGAACTTCTATAATGCGGTTCGCGTCTACGTTCAGGTTCTCAGAGCAATCATCATGTACTACAGACAGGTTGAATGCATGAACCGCGACATCGCCGTGACCCGCTCCTATTGAGCGAAGGTAGATTTCACTTGAAAGAACTCAAAAAAAAGAATGCAGCATTTAAAAGGAGAATAACAATGGACGCTATTACTTTGAACGTAAACGCACAGGACCTCGTCAACACCGCTCAACTGTTCAGTGAATCCGGCGCGCGTGTCGCCTCGGTAACGGATGAAATGATGAGCTTGATCACCGGGCTTACCGGCGCATGGGCAGGCGACGCATCGCAGGCGTACATCAGCAAGTTTTCCGCGCTTGACGACGACATCATGAGAATGCTCGGCATGATTAACGAGCACGTGGAAGACCTCGAAACGATGGCGCAGAATTACGCGGATGCGGAGATCTACGGGATCGATTCCGTCGAATGCCTCAGCACGGACGTGATCGTCTGACGGCTGCTTTCCCCGAAGCCGAATGACGTTGTTGATGAATTGCCGGTGAACAAAAAGCGTTCGTCGGCAATTCTGTCTTGCCGAAAAAGCGTGAGGTCTGTGAAAAAAGGCTCCGGCCGGCAGGAAAGCCGTCGGCCGCAAACCGTTTTTGACGCATCGGGAGGAAACAATGATTGACGTAGACGTATCTGCACTGCAGATGACAACGGAGCTGCTTCAAAGCAAGCGGAAGCTGCTTTTGCTCTCGCTTTCCGAAGCAAAAGAACACCTGTCGGAAATGCGCGCATTTTCGTCGGGACGGGAGAACGTTTTCGCGGGGATGGACGCGGAGCTTCACGCGCTGGAAAACGCGGTCGTCGCGCTCTCGGCGTTCGTCGACTGTGTGCAGGACGCGCTGACCCGGCTGCAGTTTGCGGAGAAGCAGGCCGGCGGCCTGTCGGGGGATCCGTTTTCGGGCGTTTTTCTGAAAATGCGGCAGGTTGCGCTTGAAAATATCAAACGAAGCATGACCGATATCCGTTTTGCGCCGGAGGAGGAACAGCAATGAATGAACGAAGGCTGACGATTGATCCGCTGCGGGTCCGCGCCGTTTTGGAGGAGCTTCTCGCGAGAAGCGGCGTGGTTGCCGACTGCCTGAACAATCTGCTGCGCCTCGCGCCGCCGGAGGCGGGCGTCGACGCGGCTTCGTCGGCGCGGGAAGCGGAAAAGCTGCGGCAGGCCTTTGACGCGGAAATCGGAAAACTGTTGGAGGTCTGCACGTGTTACGAGTCCTGCGAGCGGGATATCAACGACGCGGTTCTTGCGATGCGGACGGCCGTCGAACGGTCGTAGGAGGAGCGGAGATGGAGCGACGGAATACGGGAGCGGAAAGCTGCGAGCTGTACGTTCGGGAGCTTTCCCGTCAATTGGAGGCGATGCGTTCCCTGCGCGGCAGCGTGGAACCGTTTCTGCGCGGCGCGTTTGAGAACGAACTGCGGCAGGCGGTCGACGATTACCGGGAGGGTATCTGCGAAATCGTCGCAGGTCTGACGGAACGTCTCGGCGGCGCAGCCGCCGTCGGTGAAAAAACGGCGAAGACGGCCGAAACCTTCGGTGAATACACACTGGATGAAAATCCGATCGCATAAGAGGTGAAAATATGAACGGAGAATCTGATCTGCTGCGCAGCGCGGAAAGCATGAGCGCAGTCTGCCGCCGGATGCTGCGCGCCGCGAAGGATACGGAGGAGCTCGTCGAACAGATGGCGGGACAATGGGGCGGCGAGGCCGGGGCTTCGGCCGTCCGCGACGGGCGGCTGATTGTGAGCGGATTGATCCGCCGTTCCGAAGCGCTCGCAGGCTCGGCCGGCGAATTATCGGAAATCGTTCGGAAAACAGTCTTGAACGGGGGAGAATAATATGGACGTTATGTACGGCATTCTTGCTTTTCTGGTCGCGCTTCTGCTTGCGCTGATCGTGATTTTCGTCGCGCTGTTTCTGAAAAACCGCCGAAGCGGCGATTCTTCGACGGTCTACGGCTGGGGCGGGATCGATTTGTCGAACGGTCGGCAAAACGAAGAGGAAATACACGGTTTCCACGGCGTTCAGTATATGACGAGCGTTGATAACCGCAGATACCGGGCGGTCGTGTACCTGGAGGAGAGCCTGTCCCGAAATCAGTTTCGGGCCAATCTCGGCGACCCCGTGATTATCGGCAGGATCGTCGCCGGGAATCCGACGATCAACAACCTTTCGGTCAGCGCCTCCGCGTTTATTTCGCGGCAGCACTGCAAAATGTTCGAGCATTGCGGGTCGGTTTACGTGGAAAACCTGAGCAAGGTCGGCACGATTGTGAACGGCAGCGAGATCCGGCAGCCGACGCCGATCCATCAGGGAGACGCGATCCTGCTGGGAGACGTTCTGCTCCGGGTATTGGCAATCGAAACGACAATATAAAAGGGGCTGTTGCAGATACGAAAAATCTGCAGCAGCCATCTTTTATTTTTTCAATTTTTTCAAGAGAAAACACGGTTTTGCAAAAATGTTCAAAACCTGTTGAACACAAAGCACGGCGTCTGG
>JAFRTA010000185.1 GCA_017427315.1 Clostridia bacterium | reverse complement strand
GTAGATATTGTCGATTTCCATCGTATCTCCGGAGAGCTCCGCGCGGATCACGGAGCTGTCGTATCTGATATCGAACGCAGCGCCTTCCGTGATCGTCAGGCTGCCCGAGGAGATATTGATATTGAGGCTGCGCGGCGTCTGCGCCGGGAGCTCCGCCGTGGGCGGCTCCGTTGCCGGAAACGTCGTGTCTGCGGGGGACTGCGTCTGCGCCGGAGCGGTGGAATGCGGAATTTCCGAGACGCGCGTTTCGTTCTGCTGCGTAACGGAGACTGCGGGGGCGTTCCCGCCGTTTTTCTTTTCGCCGGAGCGCTGCCCGAGCAGGAACGCGACCGCGACCAGAAGCACGACGACCGCCGCGCCGAGCGCGATGATGATATATTTTGCCGTGTTTTTCGATTCGTCCATAAAATACCCCTTTCCGTTTCATCTTCTTCTATTGTATTATCCGCATCCGGAAAAGTCAACAGATAACGGCTTTTTTCCGTCGGCGGCCGACGGTCTTTTTCTCACTTGCAAACGCAGGGATTCTGTGATATGATTTTATGAAAAACAACAATATGAGGAGATTTCGGAATGGATCGATTTGAATTGATGAAAGCGCGCCATTCGGTGCGCAGATATCTTGACAAGCCGCTCAGCGCGGAGGCGGTCGGCGCGCTGAACGAAGAGATCGCCGCGTGCAACGAAGAGAGCGGGCTGCATATACAGCTCGTGACGAATGAACCGGAGGCGTTTCAGGCGGAAAAGCCCGAATACGGAAAGATCAGGGGCTGCAGGAATTATCTTGCCCTTGTCGGCCCGAAGGGCGTGGACGAGCGGATCGGGTACTTCGGCGAAAAAGTCGTTCTGAAGGCGCAGGAGCTGGGCGTCAATTCCTGCTGGGTGGCGCTGACCTATAAAAAAGGGAAGGCCGACGTCAGGGTCGCGCCGGGCGAGAAGCTGTATATGGTGATCGCGCTCGGTTACGGCGAGACGCAGGGCTCGCCGCGCAAAAGCAAATCCGCCGCCGAGGTCAGCGATTGCAGAGAGGGCGATCCCGAATGGTATCATGCCGGGATCGAGGCTGCGCTGCTTGCGCCGACGGCGGTCAACCAGCAGAAATTCCGTTTCGAACGAAACGGTGAAAAAGTCAAAGCCAAAGCCGGTTTGGGATTTTACAGCAAGGTCGATTTGGGCATCGTCAAATATCACTTTGAACTCGGCGCCGAAAAGGACGGCGGCGTCTGGGAATGAGAGCTTGACGGAACGGAAAAAAGGACTGCCGCGGATTCAGAGAATCCGCGGCAGCTTTTTTATGCGGGAAATGCGTCTTCCGCCTGTTTGCGGACCGCTTTACATGCACTCGTCGGCGAGCGCGTCGATCGTTTTTTCCGGATCGGCGATGCCGGTGAGAATGAATTTCATCATGAATTCGTGGAAGTGCCTGAGGTTCTCACCGTCCAGATAATTGTGGGAATACAGATAATCCGCCCACAGATCGCCGGACGCGTCGTGCGGCATCATGTTCAGATACAGCGGCTGGAACGCGTAGCCGGTATTGACGTGATTCGCGTGGAATTTGACGTTCAGTCCTTCCGCGTTGAAATACGGCTGGTAGGTGAATACCACGCAGCGGCTGAAAATGCTGTCCTCCGGGTAGCCGAAGCGCTTGTTCGTGTTGTGCCAGTAATCCCACACGACGCCGTGGTGGCGGTACATTTCCTTCTGGGAAATATTCATTTTGCGAAGGCCCTCCCGGAAGGTGTCGCCGCCGGGAACATTGGAGCGCCAGACGATCTGGTGGGCAAGGGTCATGCCGCAGTCGCGATCATACAGCGTAGACCGGCGGGAGGCGGTGGTGTCGAAACAGATATCCTCGGAACCGCTCATCCTGTAAAGCCAGGTGCGCAGCGCGAGAGCGAAGTAGATCATCGGGGACATGTTGTTCGCGAGCGCCGCTTCGTTGATCTGATTCACGGTCTCGGCAGGGATACGCAGGGGCATGCTGGTGCAGAGGAACTGATCCGGACGAAGCGGCCAGCCGTAATTTTCGCCCTCTACGTATTCGGGGCTGGGACGGGGGTTCATGGATGAGAAATGCGGCGGGGTATCAAACAACGACTTCCACCAGTCGATATCTTCCCGGCAGCGTTTGGAGTCGAAGTATTGCCAGGATTTTTCGATGTGCTTTTCGGGGCCGGGACCGGGGGCGGGCAGCTCCGTGCCGTTTACGAGCGCCTCGTATACCTTGAAGAAATAGGTGATGACGCTGATCAGACCGACGGAGTCCATAAGCATGTGATAGCCGTTGAAATACAGGATATGCAGCCCGCCGGAGCGGCGGATCAGCTTCGCGTCGTAGAGCTGCACGTCGTTGTAATTGTTCGGCAGGGGCTCGCGCGCAAGATCCGCGAGGTATTCGTCGATCTCGTCGTCCGATTTATCGGTCATATCGACGATCTCGAAGCCCTCCGGCTCCTCGTCGGAGTAATACTGCATGAATTTATTTTCCTCGTATTCGTGCAGGCGGAGGGTACAGAAGGGCAGGCGCTTGACGGTCAGCTTGATCGCCTCGAACGCCTTGGCTTCGTCAATGGGTTCCTCAAAGTCCACGCGGGCGGGCATGTTCAGGATCGCGCGCGGTACGCCGAGCACGTAGGCGTACAGCGCCTCCTGATCGGACGACAGACGGAAATAGTTCGGTTCGCTCATGACGATTTCTCCTTACACCAGATTATTCAGATAGTTGACGAGATCCTGCACGGTAAAGATATCGTTCAGGTCCTCGGTGGGGATCACAACGTCGAATTCCTCTTCCATCTGACCGACCATATCCATGATATTCAGCGAATTCATGTGCAGGTCCGCAAGGAAGCGGGTCTCGGGGGTGATGGACTCCCGGGGCACGTCGTTGTACTCCAGCATGATGTCAACGATTTTCTCAAACATTTCTTTTTCTCCTTTTATTTTACTGCGGCGGACTCCTGCCGCCGGATTTTATGCGCTGCGGCGGTCATTTTTTGATCGCGTCGATCTTGAACCGCTGTATTTTATGGGTCGTGCTCTTCTCGAATTCCGTATCCGTGATCCTGAAATCCGCGATTTTTTTATAGCCGGGCATTTCGCTGTTGAATTTCTCGAAGTCCGGCGTCATATGCTCTTTCGCCTTTTCCTCCGTGTCGAGTCCGTGAGAAGCGCGGTACTCGGGATCGAGATAGCAGATGGCGTGGATCTCCGAATTTTCTTCATCC
>JAFRTA010000003.1 GCA_017427315.1 Clostridia bacterium | reverse complement strand
GGATATCGGGTATCGGATCTCGTGGATCGTGCTTGTATATTTTATTATTACTCTCTATATGTATTGACAGCGTTAATTCTTTGATTTGAGTCGCGGTTTCGGCACGATATCCGATCCCCGATCCCCGATATCCGCGGAGGGCGTCAGCCCGACAAATCAGAATTTACAAACCAAAGAGGTGAACCTATGACTAACCCCATCAAACACTTCTTCTCCACCGAAGCCGAGGAGAGGTACGTTCCGAACCGGGAGCTGCTTTGCTACGCTACGGCGCTGGCGGGGCAGAATATGACCTACAGCCTCGTGAGCAAATGGATCTTCTATTTCTGCACGAACATCCTGCATATGGACCCGGGCAAGGTGGGCAACATCACGAGCATCTCCCGCGTGTGGGACGCGCTGAACGATCCGATCGTGGGCGTCGTGCTCGACCGGCGGGACTTCAAGCCCGGGCAGAAGCTGCATCCGTATCTCGGCAAGCTGCCGGTGGCGATCGGCGTGCTTTCGGCGCTGATGTTCGTCAATTTCGGCCTGCCGACCGGCTGGGCAATGGCGCTGTTCCTCGTGTTCTACTTTGCGTGGGACCTTGTCTATTCGTTCCAGGATACCGCTCTTTGGGGCACGATGGCGCTGATCTCTCCGCACTCCGCGGAGCGCGGGCGCGTCTCCCAGTGGCTGAACATCGGCGCGGGGCTCGGTTCCGCGTCCGTGGAGCTGGTCTCGCTGATGATGGGCGTGCTCGGCGGCATGGGGATCGGCGAGTCGACGCAGTTCATCTTTTACGGGCTGTTCTTCGGTCTGTGCGGCGAGCTGCTCTCCGCGCTCGCGGCGAAGACGAAGGAGCGCGTCGCGTTCGTGCCCGAGGAAAAACAGTCCTTCTGGAAGGACTTCGCCGACCTGCGGCACAATAAGATCATGATCCTGTACCTGCTCGCACAGATCGTCAGCTTTTTCGACGGCGCGGTTCCGCACATTTATTTCTTCAAATACTGCGTCACGCTGGGCCTCGGCAAAAAGACGATCCCGGGTGAGTCGGTGCTGTTTGTTTACGGCATATTGAGCAATCTGCTCGGCATCCCCGCGCAGTTCTTCTCCGCGAAGGTCGGCTCCCTTGTGGGCGGGATGCGCAACGTGATCATCATCGCGAAAACGGGCAACATCGCGCTGCGGGTGCTCGCGTATTTCATCGGATTCGACTCGCTCGGCAAGTTCGCCGCCGTGACGGTCATTATGAATTTCGCCTCGGTGTTCAATAATCTCACCGGCATCGCGGGACGGACGATCTTGTGCGACTCGGTGGATTACGCGGAGTATAAAACGGGCAAGCGCACCGAGGGCGTGTGCTTCTCGGCGCAGAATTTCACAAATAAGCTGCTGGATTCCATCAAGCTGTTCGTGTGCGGACGGATCCTCGCCGCGCTGAAATTCGACGGCGCGCTCACGGTGGACGAGCTGCGCGCCGCCTCGCCGCAGTATTTTTCCGCCCAGTGGCCGATCTTCATGCTGCTGCCCGCCCTCGGCTCGCTGATGTATCTGATCCCGTTTTTGTGCATCCGGTATTCGAAGAAGGACCGGGACAAGGTCGAGGCGTATCTGGCGGAGAAGCGGGATAGATGCTGATTTGTCAAAGTGTTGTTGCTGGTTGTTCGTTGCTGGCTGAAAACCGATAGCGTGAGAGCTGTGGTCGGTTTAATAATTGAAAAACAGATAATGTTAAAACAGACTAAAACAATAAAACAATAACTATGCTGAACGTATCTCCGGTTTATTCCGTTGCTCTCATTGCCGGATTCATAAGCGAGCAACCGGCAACCGGCAACTAAATTAAAATTTCAGTAATAAATAATATGCATAACGATCTCATCAGAAAATTAAAAGAAAACCGCGACCTACCCGACGCGGAGCTTGCCGCACTGCTGCAGACCGACGAATACGACGAAGCGCTGCGGGAGGCGGCGGACGGCGTGCGCCGCGCGCGCTACGGCGACGAGGTCTACGTGCGCGGGCTGATCGAATTCACGAACTATTGCAAAAACGACTGCTATTACTGCGGCATCCGCGCGGGGAACCGCGCCGCGGAGCGCTACCGCCTGACGCCCGGGCAGATCCTGGACTGCTGCGCCGCCGGATATGAACTCGGCTTCCGCACCTTCGTGCTGCAGGGCGGCGAGGACCCGTATTTCACCGACGGACGGCTCTGCCGGATCGTCTCCGCGATCCGCGAAACATACCCCGACTGCGCGGTTACGCTCTCCGTGGGGGAGCGGTCCCGCGCGTCCTACGAAGCGCTGTTCCGCGCCGGGGCGGACCGTTATCTGCTGCGGCACGAGACCGCGGACGGTACGCATTACGGCAGGCTTCACCCGCCGGAAATGTCGCTTGAAAACAGAAAACGCTGCCTGTTCGATTTGAAGGAAATCGGTTATCAGGTCGGCGCGGGGTTCATGGTTGGCTCGCCGTATCAGACGACGGAGAATATCGTCGAAGACCTCCGTTTCTTACAGGCATTGCAGCCGGATATGATCGGCGTGGGGCCGTATCTCGTGCACAAACAAACGCCGTTCGCCGAAATGCAAAACGGTCCGCTCGACCTGACGCTGCGGATCCTGTCGATCCTGCGGCTGACATTCCCCTACGTCCTGCTGCCCGCGACCACTGCCCTCGGCACGCTGCACCCGATGGGGCGCGAGCTGGGGCTGAAGGCCGGCGCGAACGTTGTGATGCCGAACCTGTCGCCCACGGACGTGCGGAAGAAATACGAGCTTTACGAAAACAAGATCTGCACCGGCGACGAAGCCGCCGAGTGCCGCCGCTGCCTCGAGCAGCGCGTCAAAGCCGTCGGTTACCGCGTCGTTACCGACAGGGGAGACGTGAAGCGGTAAAAATGTCCGTTTCCGCGCGCATCAAAGACGCCGACGCGCGGACGATCCCGCGGATCGCGGCGAAGCTCGGGGGCATTACAAAACAGATGCTTTCCGCGTAAAGGACCATCCCGTTATCGGAAGATAAGAACGCCCCGCCGTCCGGCGGGGCGTTCCTGCTGTCGGCGAAAAGGCGAGACCGTTTGCGTTCCCGCTTGTTTTTTTAAGCGGGGAAGAAAGCTTGCTTATACTATTTTTCACAGAAAAAAATAAAAATATCCGTCTCCGGCTATTGATATTTCACAGAAAGCTGTGCTATACTGAACAAAACATAGCAAGAGAGGTGTTTTGTTTCGATGTTATACAAAAAGAATTCGGCTCCCGAGCTTTCGGATGAGCTGTTCAAGGCTCCCGGCTGCGAATACCGCGGCGCGCCGTTCTGGGCGTGGAACTGCAAGCTCGAAAAGGACGAGCTTCTGCGCCAGATCGAGTGCTTCAAACAGATGGGCCTGGGCGGCTACCACATGCACCCGCGCGTGGGCTTCGCCACCGAGTATTTAAGCGAAGAATTCATGGAGCTTGTCAAGGCCTGCGTCGAGAAGGGCAAGCAGATCGACATGAATTCCTACCTTTACGACGAGGATCGCTGGCCCTCCGGCGCAGCGGGCGGTCTTGTCACGAAAAACAAGAAACTGCGCGGGAAATACATCATTTTCACGCAGGAGAAGCGCGAGACGGTCTCCTTCGAGGAAATGTACGAAGCGGAAAAGCCGTATCTTTACGCCGCGTTCGATATCGCGCTGGACGCGGACGAAAAAATGACCGGTTACCGCCTGATTTCAGACCCCGCGGAAGCGGCGGGCGCGGTCTGGTACGCGTATCTTTACGTGAACGGGAACGACAGCTGGTATAACAATCAGGCCTACGTCGATACGCTGAACGGCGAGGCGATGGACGAGTTCATCCGCGTGACCTACGGCGCTTACGATAAAGCCGTGGGCGGGGATTTCGGCGGCCGTGTGCCCTCGATCTTCACCGACGAGCCGCAGTTCGCCCGCTCCCGCACGCTGCCGACGCCCCATTCCGGCGAGGCGCGGCTCCCGTGGACGGAGGCGCTGCCCGCGCTGTTCCGGGAGCGCAGCGGCAAAACGCTGCCCGACGCGCTGCCGGAGATCCTCTTTGAGAGCGCATCCGGCGTGCAGCCCGCCGTGCGTTACCACTATATCAACGCGGTTTCCGACCTGTTCGCCGAGAATTTCGCCGGCAGGTGCGGCAAATGGTGCGACGGGCACGGCATCGGACTGACCGGACACCTGATGTGCGAGCAATCGCTTCTTGCGCAGACCGAATTCGTCGGCGACGCAATGCGCTCTTATCCCAGCTTCGGTATCCCGGGCATCGATATTCTTTGCGACAACCGGGAGTTCACCACCGCGAAGCAGTGCCAGAGCGCGGTGCACCAGTGCGGCAAGGAGGCGATGCTCTCCGAGCTGTACGGCGTGACGAGCTGGGACTACGACTTCAAGCACCATAAATCCCAAGGCGACTGGCAGGCGGCGCTGGGCGTGTCGCTGCGCGTGCCGCATCTTTCGATGGTTTCCATGAAGGGCGAGGCGAAGCGCGACTATCCCGCGTCGATCAGCTACCAGTCCCCGTGGTTTGCGGAATACGGCGCGGTCGAGGACCATTTCGCCCGCGTCAACACCGCCATGACCCGCGGTACGCCCCTTGTGAATATCGCCGTCGTGCATCCGGTGGAAAGTCTCTGGATGCTTTACGGTCCCTCGTCGCAGATGCACGAGCGTATGCGGCAGCTTGATGATCATTTTCTGGATCTCGCCCGCTGGATGCTCTACGACGCGGCGGACTTCGACTATCTCAACGAAGCGACGCTGCCGGCGCAGTTCGGCGGCTGCGAGGGCGGCCTGAAAGTCGGGAAAATGACCTATTCCGCCGTGCTGGTGCCGGACTGCGTCACGCTGCGTTCATCGACGCTGAAGATCCTGAAGGAATTCGCCGCGGCGGGCGGCAAGGTCATTTTCGCGGGCAATATCCCCGCGTATCTGGATGCGGTCCCCTCGGAGGCGGTGAAGGAATTTGCCGCAGACGTACAGCGCGTGCCGTTTGATAAGATCGAGATCCTGAAATCGCTGGAGGCGTATAAAGACGTAACGATCAAATATAAAAACGGCATGCCCGCAGACGAGCTGATCTGCAGCCTGCGCCGCGACGGGGACTGCCGCTGGCTGTTCCTTGTTCACGGCGAACGCCTGCCCGACTGGGCGCGGCTTCCGTCGAAGGAGCTCGTCATCTCCGTGAAAGGCGAGTTCGAGCCGACGGAATACGACACCGTGACCGGCGAGATCAGAAAGCTCCCGTTCCGCATCGAGAACGGCTGCACGGTGATCCCGCGGCATTTCGAGCGCACCGACAGCCTGCTTCTGAAGCTCTCCGCGCCGACGGTCCGCAGTTACGGCGCGCCCGCCGAAGAAGAGAAAAAAGAGACGGTCGTCCGCATTTTCGACAAGGTGGAATATATCCGCCGCGAGCCGAACGTGCTGCTGCTCGACCGCGCGGAATACGCGATGGACGCAGAGCCCCTCGCCCCCGCGGAGGAGATCCTGCGCCTCAATAACATCTGCCGCGAGAAGCTCGGCTGGCCCGAGGTCGGCGGCCATATGGCGCAGCCCTGGGTGGTGCCCGCGGATCCGCCGGTGAATACGCTGACGCTGCGCTTCACCTTTGACAGCGAGATCAATTACGAGGGCGCGCTGCTGGCGCTCGAGGACGCGGAAAACGCCGAAATCGAGATGAACGGCGAGCGCGTGAAGAGCGACGTCATCGGGTATTTCGTCGACCGGGATATCCATACCGTGAGGCTGCCCGAGATCCGCAGAGGCGAAAACGAGCTGACGGTGAAGCTGCCCTACGGCAGGCGCACGAGCGCGGAATGGTGCTATATCCTCGGCGAGTTCAACGTGCGCGTCGAGGGCTGCGTGAAGACGGTCGTCCCCGCGACCGAAAAGCTCGGCTTCGGTTCGATCACCGGTCAGGGAATGCCCTTCTACGGCGGCAATATCGTCTATAAGGCGAGCGTCGTGACTCCCGCGGGCGATGTGAGCGTGCGTATCCCGCACGTGCGCGGCGCGCTGGCGCGGGTGAAGCTCGACGGCAAAGACCTCGGCAGGATCGCCTACGCGCCGTTCACCGTGGACGCGGGCGCGCTCGAAGCGGGCGAGCACGCGCTGGAGATCGAGTTCTTCGGCAACCGGTTCAACACCTTCGGACCGCTCCATTCCCTGCGCGACCGGAAGTGCATCGGCCCCGGCGAGTGGCGCTCCGGCGGCGACGACTGGTCGTATGAGTACAACCTGAACCCCACGGGCATCATGGACAGCCCGGAGATCATTGTAAAAAGCTGATAGAAAACGCAATCGGGGGGCG
>JAFRTA010000184.1 GCA_017427315.1 Clostridia bacterium | reverse complement strand
GCGGCGCCGCAGGCGTGCCGCTCCGGGAAACCGCAAAAATCGGCACGAATATGCTCCTTGTCGTCAGATACAAGGAAATCAATTTCATCTTCGATGTTTCCGTAAAGGGCGACAGCGGCGACGGACGCGTTTCATCGGCCGACGCGCGGGAAGCCCTGCTGATAAGCTCGCGGCTGCGCTCCGCAGACGTGTTATCCGAAGCGCAGCGGATCGCATACGACGTCAACAACGACGGAAAAATCAACACCGTCGACGCGCGCACGATCCTGCGTGCCGCCGCGCGGATGATAACTTTATAAGCGGCGGTTCCCGCCGTCCGCCGACAGTTGTTCCCCGTTTATCCGCCGCACCGAAAAAAGATATTGTCCCCCAAAGCAGACAAGGCAACAACCGAGATCTGCTTTGGGGGCGCTTTTTGTCCTGCGGCGCGCGCCCTCCTGCGGCTCCCGGTTTGCGCGACAGGGTCCGGGGGGGCAAAATGCAGCCCCGGATGCGGATTGAATTTCAAAAAACCACTTTACAACATATCCTTTATGGTGTAATATAATAAAGATATAGATATATAAGGGGATTTGCGGCTTGGAGAAAACGGCTCGAAAAAAACGGCTCGCCGTCGTCCTTGCCGTTCTGTTTGCGGCGGGGCTTCTCGCCGTCGTTCTGTTCGACGCCTTCGCGCCGAAAACAACGCCGCAGACTGCGACTTCGTTTGCAATGGGTTCCGTGCTCTCCGTTGAGGTTTACGGCGGCGGAGAGGGCGTCTGCGCCGCCGCGGTCGACGCCGTTTCCGCGCTGGATCGAAGGATCTCCCGCACCGTCGGGAACTCTTATATCTCTCTTCTCAACGAAAACGGCAAATGCACCGCCGACGGCGACTTTGCCGACGATATGAAAGCGCTGCTCTCGCTCTGCGAAAAAACGGGCGGCGCGTTCGATATCACCGTCGGCGCGCTTTCCGACCTTTGGGACGTCGGCGCAGAGGCTCCCCGCGTTCCCGAAAAGGACCGGATCGCCGCGGCGCTTGCGCTGACCGGATATGAAAAAATCGAAACGCTCGGCTTTCGTTTTTCCGTCCCGGAGGGCGTGCGGCTCGATCTCGGCGCCGCGGGCAAGGGGATGGCATGCGACGCGGTGAAGCGGGTCCTCTCTGCGGACGGAAGCGTCACGGGCGCGGTCGTCGCCGCGGGCGGCAGCATTCTCTGCCTCGGGCGGAATCCCGAAAAGAAGCCGTGGGCAATCGGCGTGCGCGACCCCGACGGCGGCGCAAACGACCTGACGGGGGTCATCCGCACCGAAGAATGCTTCGTCTCGACCTCGGGCAATTACGAAAAGTATTTCGAGCTCGACGGCGCGCGCTACTGCCACATCCTCTCCCCCTTTGACGGCTTTCCCGTCAACAACGGGCTGAAAAGCGTGACCGTGCGCTGTTCCGGCGGCATGGAGAGCGACGCGCTCTCGACCGCGTGCTTCGTACTTGGCGAAGAAAAAAGCCTGCCGATCCTGACCGCCTTCGGCGCGGACGCGATATTCATTTACAGCGACAACACCGTATCCGTGACCGCGGGCCTGGCGAAAGATTTCACGCTCACGAACGAAGCTTACCGTCTGCGCGGGGAACAACAATGAAACGAAAAATCTTCTCGGGAACCGACCTGTTTCTGATTCTGCCGCTGCTCGCCGCGGCGCTGCTCGCGATTCTTCTGCCGGGAATAAAAAAAGACGGCGCCCGGCACGCCGTCATCGTTCTTGACGGTGAAACCGCAGCGGACGTGAATCTCGACGCGCTGACGGGCCCGGAGCGGCACACGTTCGGCGAGGTGGAAATCGAATTCTCTCCCGAAGGCGCGCGGGTACTCGCATCTCCCTGCCCGGACAAAATCTGCGTCCGCACGGGACTGCTCACGAAAAACGGCGATACCGCCGCCTGCGTCCCCGAACGGATCGTCGTGAAGATCGTGACCGAAAAAAACGATATCGACGCGATCGCATATTGACGAGGGAAACGGAGGATATGATGGATTCTCTCTTTGGCGGATCAAAAAAAGAATTCCGAATTGTAAATCAATTACGGGGCGGGTATTATGCGTGACCGACCGTCTCCCGCCTATCGGGTCGCGCTGATCGGCATTCTTTCCGCCGAGGCGGTCGCGCTCTCGTTCCTTGAAAGCCTGATCCCGGCGGTCCCGTTCCTGCCGCCGGGCGCGAAGCTCGGGCTCTCCAACGTCGTCGTGATGTTCGCCGCGGTGAGCTTCGGCCTGCCGTCGACGCTTGCGGTGATCCTCGTGAAATCCCTGTTCACGCTGGTCGCGCGGGGACTTTCCGCCGCCCTGATCGGTCTTTGCGGCGGACTGTTCAGCGGTCTTGCGATGTTCGCGCTCTCCCGGCTTACGCTGCGCGGCGGCGGCAAAAACAAAGGAGCCGCGCGGTTCGGGTATATCGGCATTTCCGCCGTTTCGGCAGTATGTCACAATATCGGGCAGCTCGCCGCCGCGTCCGTTTCGGCGGGAACGACGCTTTTTGCCTATCTTCCGTTTCTGATCCTGTTCGGTCTGCTGTTCGGCTCGGTCACGGGAACGGTTCTCGGCGTCGTACTCCCCGCGCTGCGGCGGCAGACGGCGGTATTCACAGATAAAAAAAAGAATAAGATAAAGAGCAAGGTGAAGGATCAATGAAACTTCAACTCCCCGACGACGTGCTCCGGCCCGTCGCCCGCATCGAGGGCGGCATCCGGGTCTCGCACAACAAGATCACGTCGGAGTGCCCCGTGCGCAGGATCGAAGCGCCCGAAAGGGTCGTGATCCCGATGCTGCAGCACATCGGCGCGCCCTGTACCCCGGTCGTTAAGGTCGGCGACAGGGTCCTCGCAGGGCAGCTCATCGGCGACTCGGAGGCGTACATTTCCGCGCCGATCCACTCCTCCGTTTCGGGCGTCGTCAAATCCATCGCGCCCGTCGTTACGGTGGGCGGCAGGATGATCAACTCGGTCACGATCGAGAACGACGGCCTGATGGAATACGACCCGTCGATCGCGCCCCCCGTGATCAACAGCCGCGAGGACGTGATCAAAGCCGTGCGCGCGTCGGGCCTCGTCGGTCTCGGCGGCGCGGGCTTCCCCGCCCATGCGAAGCTCAATTTCCCGAAGGATGTCGAGATCGACACGCTGATCGTCAACGCCGCGGAATGCGAGCCGTATATCACGACGGACTACCGCGAGTGTATCGAAAACTCGTGGGATATCGTCAGCGGGATCCATTCCCTGATCGAGTATTTCGGCTTCAAGCGCGTGGCAGTCGCCGTGGAGGACAACAAGCCGGAAGCGATCCGCGTTCTGGACGAAATTGCCGCAACCGACCGGTATATGGACAATATCATCCGTCTGATCGTACTGAAATCAAAATATCCGCAGGGCGCGGAAAAAATGATGATCCGCACCGTGACCGGCAGAAAGGTCCCACCCGGGAAGCTGCCCAGCGACGTGGGCTGCGCCGTGATGAACGTCGGCAGCGTCGCGTTCATCGCACGGTATCTCAAATCCGGCAGACCGCTGATCTCCCGCACCGTGACCTGCTCCGGCTCGGCGATCGCGGAGCCGGCGAATCTGCGCATCCCCGTGGGGACCTCCGCTAAAGCGGTGATCGAGGCCTGCGGCGGGTACAAGACCGATCCCTATAAGCTGATCGTCGGCGGCCCCATGATGGGCTTCGCCCTTTACAGCGACGAGGTGCCGCTGACGAAGCAGAACAACGCGCTGCTGGCCTTCGCCCCCAACGACAAGGGGATCAAGCGGGAGCGCGCCTGCATCCGCTGCGGCCGGTGCGTCGCAGCCTGCCCGATGAACCTGATGCCCGTCACCTTTGCGGACAAGCTGAAAAAAGACCCCTCGCCGCAGGAACTGAACGATTTGGGCGCGATGGTCTGCATGGAGTGTGGAAGCTGCTCTTACGTCTGTCCGGCGGGCAAGCCGTTGGTGCAGAGCATGCGCCGCGCAAAGGATATCGTAAGGGAGGGGATGAAGAAATGAGCAAGCTGACCGTAACCTCGTCGCCGCACGTCAAGTCCGGCGCTACCGTCACGGGGATCATGCTCGACGTGATCATCGCCCTGACCCCGGCGCTGATCGCCGCGGTGCGGTATTTCGGTCCCCGGGCGCTGCTGCTCGCCGCGGTCTGCTGCGGCACCTGCGTCGTGTCGGAATACGTTTCCGAAAAGATCATGAAGCGGCCGGTCACCCTCGGCGATCTCTCCGCCGTCGTCACCGGGCTGCTGCTGGCGTTCAACCTGCCGCCGCGCATCCCGCTCTGGATGGCCGCCGTCGGCTCCGCCGCGGCGATCATTATCGTCAAGCAGATGTTCGGCGGGCTCGGCCAGAACTTCGTCAATCCCGCCATTACCGGCAGGATCATCCTTCTGGTATCCTTCTCGCAGGCAATGACGACCTTCACGAAGCCTCTCGGCTGGACGGCGGACGCGGTCACCACCGCGACGCCTCTCGCCTCGCTCTCCGCCATTGACCGCGGCGGCGATATTGCCGCGCAGCTTTCAGGCGGTCAGCTCCCCGGCCTTTGGGATATGTTCATCGGCAACATCGGCGGCAGCATGGGCGAGGTCTGCGCCCTCGCGCTGCTGATCGGCGGCGTTTTCCTGATCGCCCGCAAGGTCATCAGCCCGATCATCCCCTGCGTGTATATCGGCACGGTCGCGGTCATCATGCTGATCGCGGGCAAAGGGAACTTTTCCTTTATGCTCTATGAGATCCTCGGCGGCGGCCTGATCCTCGGCGCGTTCTTCATGGCGACCGATTACGTGACCAGCCCGGTCACCCGCCCCGGCAAGGTGATCTTCGCGCTCGGCTGCGGCGTGATCACGTCGGTGATCCGCCTGTTCTCGAACCTGCCCGAGGGCGTGAGTTATTCCATTATGATCATGAATATTCTCGTACCGCTCATCGAGCTGATTACGAGACCGCATCCCTTCGGTTTTGTGAAGGAAAAGAAAGAGAAAAAAGAAAAGGAGACGGCGTGATGGAAGAGAAAAAGACCGCCCCCGCAAAAAAAGAGAGCGGCTTCAAACTCATAGCCGTTCCCGCGATCGTTCTCCTGCTGATCTCCGGGATCGCGGCGCTGCTGCTGGGTCTGGTCAACGACGTGACGAAGGACGTGATCGCGCAGCGCGAAAAGGAGGAGACCGCGGCGGCGATGCGCAGCGTCATGGCGGACGCGGCGACCTTCTCCGAGGAAAACGCCGCCGACGACGGCACGCGTTTTTACACGGCGTTCGCGGAAGACGGGACCGTGTGCGGTTACGTATTCATCACCGCGGGCTCCGGCTACGGCGGCGAGATCCGCGTGATGACCGGCGTCGGCGCGGACGGCGCGGTGACCGGGATCGCGTTTTTAAGCATCGACGAGACCCCCGGCATGGGCATGAAAGCGCAGAACGACGATTTCAAACATCAGTATATCGGCAAAGAAGGACAGCTCGGCGTGAGCAAGACGCAGGCGTCCGACACGGAGATCCGGGCGATCACCGGCGCGACGATCACCTCGAAGGCGGTCACCGGCGCGGTCAACGACGCGCTCGCGTGCTTTGCGAAAATCAGCGGGGAGGCGAAATAAATGGCGGCGGAAAAGAAAAGCCTCGGCAAAGAATTCACCAAAGGCATCATCAAACAGAACCCCGTGATGCGGCTCGTGCTGGGCACCTGCGCGACCCTTGCGGTCACCACGTCGCTGGTCAACGGCTTCGGCATGGGGATCTCCGTGACGATCGTGCTTGTGTGCTCGAATATCGTGATTTCGCTTTTGAGGAAAATCATCCCGAACAAGATCCGCATCCCCGCCTATATCGTGGTCATCGCGTCCTTCGTGACGCTGGTGCAGATGCTTGTGAAGGCTTACGTCCCGGCGCTGGATAAGTCGCTAGGCATCTTCCTGCCGCTGATCGTGGTCAACTGCATCATCCTCGGCAGAGCGGAGGCCTTCGCCGGCAAAAACGGCGTGCTCGTCTCGGCGCTGGACGGCCTGGGCATGGGCATCGGCTTCACCGCGGCCTGCTGCGCGATGGGCGTGATCCGCGAATTCCTCGGCAGCGGCACTTTCATGACGGGCCTGCAGAGCCTGTTGAGCGTATTCGGAGAAAACGTGCTCGGCGGTTTCGACGGCGTCGATTTTTACAAAGTATTCCCGTTCCTTGAAAAGCTCTCGCTGCAGCCGATGACGATCATGCTGCTGCCCTCGGGCGGGTTCTTCACCTTCGGCATCCTGATGGCGGTCACGAACCGTCTCGCGGAACGCAAGGGCGGAAAGAAAGCGGAACTGAACGGCTGCGGAAGCTGCCCGATGGCGGCGGTCTGCGGCGCGGGAGAAAAAGCGGCGTGCGCGGAGAAGGATACCGCGGCTGTTCCCGCTGAAAAGAAGGAGGCGGCTGCGGAATGAAATTCTATCTTGCGCTCCTTTTGATGGGGCTTCTGACAGAAAACTTCGTGCTTGCGAAATTCCTCGGCATCTGCCCGTTCCTCGGCGTGTCGAAAAAGCTCGATACCTCGGCGGGCATGAGCGCCGCGGTGGTGCTGGTCATGGTGCTGGCGACCGCGGTTACCTGGCCGATCAACGTATTTCTCGAAAACAACGGCCTCGCCTATCTGCAGACGATCGTATTCATCCTCGTGATTGCGGCGCTGGTGCAGCTGATCGAGATCGTGATGAAAAAATACCTGAAGCCGCTGTATAAATCGCTCGGGATCTACCTGCCGCTGATCACGACCAACTGCGCGGTGCTCGGCGTCGTGCTGCTGAACGTGGAAAGAAATTATACCTATACGCAGTCGCTCGTATATTCCCTCGCGGCGGGCCTCGGCTTCGGGCTTGCGATGATCATGTTCGCGGGCGTGCGCGGCAGGATCGAAAACAACGATATCCCGAAATTCCTCGAAGGGCTGCCGATCACGCTGATCGCGGCGGCGCTCGTCTCGCTCTCGTTCCTCGGCTTCGCCGGGATCATCGAGAACATGGGCCTGTTGGCGTAAAGGAGGGCGCGATATGAACAACGTATTACTTGCTGTGCTCCTTGTGGGCGGAATCGGCGTCGCCGCCGGGCTGCTGCTGGCGATCGCATCAAAGGTCTTCGCCGTTCCCGTCAACGAAAAAGAAGAGGGCGTGAACGAGATCCTGCCCGGCGCGAACTGCGGCGGCTGCGGATATTCCGGCTGCTCGGGCTACGCGGCGGCGCTCGCCTCGGGCGAGATCACCGACTGCTCGAAATGCGTCGCGGGCGGCGACGAGACGGCGCAGAAGCTCGCCGAATATTTAGGGCTTGCCGCGGGCGCGGTCGAAAAAACCTGCGCGGTGGTATTCTGCCAGGGCACGCCCGAAAACTGCGAGCCGAAGATGGAATACCGCGGCGACATGACCTGCGCCTCGGCGGCGAAGCTCTACGGCGGCGCAAAGACCTGCGCCTACAGCTGCATCGGCTACGGCGACTGCGTGAAGGCATGTCCGTTCGACGCGATCTCGGTCGTGAACGGCGTCGCGATCGTGGATAAAGCGAAGTGCAAGGCGTGCGGCAGATGCGTCGCGGCGTGTCCGAAGCATATCATCGGCATCGTCCCCGCCGCGGAAGCGGGCGCGCTGGTAATGTGCAAAAACGCCGACAAGGGCGCCGCGGCAAGGAAAGCCTGCACGGCGGCGTGCATCGGCTGCGGCAAATGCATGAAGGTCTGCGAGGCGAAGGCCATCACGGTGAAGAACTTCCTGGCAAGCGTCGACCGGACGAAATGCACCGGCTGCGGCAAATGCGCTGAGGCCTGCCCGGATCACTGCATTATTTTGAGATAAGTTTCCAACAGCAAACGCCCCGGCGGTATGCCGGGGCGTTTTGCTGTACAAATTCTGATTCAGCTCCGCTAAATCAGAAATTACTCCGCCGTAAACTCAACCGTAAGCTTCTCGGAGCATTTTCCGTAGGCGCTGACGGCGCGCACGGTCAGCTTGTAGGTCTTGCCGGACTCGAGCGTATCCGCGCCGATGCGGAAGTCCGCGGTATCGTCGTCGTCATAGACGAAATAATCGTCGATGAAAGTATCCGAGAAAACGGTCTTCCAGCCGTCCTTGACCGTGACCTTATAGTCGTGGACGATATATCCTTCCGCGGGCTGCGCCTCATCGAAGGAGAGCACCCACTCGCCGCTTTCGTTCCGGTACGCCCTCGCCTGCGTGTCCTCTTTGAACACCGGCGCCGCGTCGTGCGCCTTTCTGTTCTTATAGGTATAGGCGTAGCTGCTCTGATCGTTGACGTCGTCGGTATAATAATCGCAGAAATACGAATCGGAGAGCAGGTCGTAACCGCGGATCCGCACGCTGCCGTCGTCGTCCGCCTCGACCACGCAGATCTCGGCGCATTTGTCGTATCCGTCGGGATGCTGTCCGGGGATATAGTTCTTCGCCAGCTCAAACGTCGCCGTCGCGCCGCAGCCGACCGTGGTATAGCTCGTCTGCAGGATGCTGCGCGGGTCGTTCATCGGGAAGTGCGAATGCCCGGAGAAATCCACGATGCCCGGGTGCTTTGCAAACACAAGGTTGAGCTGCGGATCACCCCAAACGGTACTGCCGTAGACCGTGCCCCAGACGTGCGGATGCTGGAAGACGAAGATCGCCCTGCCGTCCGCGGTTTTCTCCGCCTCGGTGATCGCGTCGTTCAGCCACTTGAGGCTTTTCGGCGTATAGGTCCATTCCGTCGCGGACCGCTCGCCCGAAAAAGCGAT
The DNA here is from genome assembly GCA_017427315.1 of Clostridia bacterium. Taxonomy (GTDB): domain Bacteria; phylum Bacillota; class Clostridia; order Oscillospirales; family Acutalibacteraceae; genus RGIG2774. Next base: position 35,107 of record JAFRTA010000184.1, on the reverse strand, counting down.
GCAGGAAAAGCCGTTGACCTCGGTGACCGTATCCGGATCGTATCCGAAGTTTCTGACGAAGTATTCTTTGTAGTTGTCGTCCTTGAACTCGTGGTTGCCGTGGATGTTCACGACCACCGTATCCTCGCGCACGTGCTCTTTGAGGGTATTGACGAAATTGACGTAGTCGCCCTCCGCGCCGACGCTGGAAAAATCTCCGAGGCCGAAGAACGCGTCGACGCCCGCATAGGTCCCGTCGTTGTCGAACAGCTCGTAAGCCGTATCGATCGCGTCGGCGACATTGTCGTTCCTGTTGTGGGAATCGGTGAAAAGGACCAGACGCACCGTCGGCGTAAAATCCTCGGGTACGGTCGGGAACTCTTCGGTCACGGTCCCTTTACTGATCTGAATAAGCTGCATGGGCAGCACGGCAAGCAGTACGGCAAACACACCGAAAACAATTCCGATCGACCAGTTTTTGATCTGCTGCAGCGTATACATTGAAAAAAGCCTCCTTGTCGGTTTCTTTTTTTATTATATCATAATTGTTATCCGTTGACAAGAAAAAAATCCCTGCAAAACATGCCGGAATGAGCCTGAATGTATGCGATATATATTGATTTCCGCGGCGCACCCTGCTATAATGATCCCAAAGAACCCGACAGGAGGTATTTCTATGTCACTGCATCGGTTTTTTGCCGCGCTCCTCGCGTTTTTCACCGCATTCTGGGGCAGCATCTGCGCTTTTTTCAACAATATGGTCAACGATTACACCTTCCGGATCGACACCGCGATCTTAGGCGAGGAACTGCCCAACGTAAAAAGCAATATCAACCGCTTCGGCGGGCGGTTCCCCGAGGATCCGATCATCAACGACGAATATAATCCGTATGAATTCGTCGATTACATCCAGCTCATGGAATGCTCCGGCGGCAACGCGGGGCGGGACCTGTTCCGCGAGCCGGACAACTTCGACGTGCTCGACGATTATGACTTCGGGCCGCTGCTTGCCTCCTGCCGCGGGATCCTGAAGACCGGCGCGAAGCCCCTGCTCAAACTCGGCAACGTACCCGCAAAATTTTCTCGGGAAAGCATCGCCGCCGCGGGAGCGGACCTCGGCGCGTTCGACGTGAACGTCTTCCCGCCGGACGACTATAACGAGTACTACACTTATATCAAAGCGATCGCCGAAGCGCTCGTCGGCGAGTTCGGGCTCGACGAGGTGCGCTCCTGGCGGTTCGGCGTGATGACCGAATACGAAAACGCCGACTGGTTCCGCGCCGTCAGCGGCGACCCGGCGGAATCGGCGGAGGAATACTGCAAGCTCTATGACTACACCGTGCAGGCGCTGATCGACGTGATCGGCGAGGACGTGTTCGTGGGCGCGCATTCGATGACCTGCTCCGAAGGCCTTTGGGACGAAAGGGAGTTCATCCGGCACTGCGGCGAAGGCACGAATTACGCCACCGGAACAAAAGGAACGCGCATCTGTTATCTTGCCGCGTCCTACTATGAGACGCGGCCCGGCGAGGTCGGCAATGCGAAGCCGCTGCCCGAGATCACGGAGATGTTCCGCTCGACGGCGGAATCGGTCGGGCTGACGGATCTGATCTACGGCGTGGACGAGGGGCGCGTGCTCTGCGGCGTTTCCTCCGGCGCGAATTCCGACCAGCTTCCCTCCCGCACCGTGGGCGACACCTGGCAGGCGGCGTTCGACGCGCGTCTCATCAAGCAGATGTTCGACAGCGGAATGAACTATTTCTCCAGCTGGGAATACTGCTCTCTGGGCGAAAACCACGGTCTGCCAACCGTTTCCTATTTCGTGGCGAAGCACGCCGCCGAATTTGAAGGCGCCCGGCTGGCGGCGGTGAATACGGCCCGCAAGGGCGCGATCTTCAAAGCGGAGGTGGAGACCAGCGCGGCCTTCGACGAGGACGCGAACACCCTGCGCATTATGGCTTACAATTACCGCAACAAGGTAAACTACAAGGCGAACGCCGAGCTTACCTTCAACGTCAGCGCGCCGCAGTTCGCGGACGGCGAGGCGAAGGTCAAAATGTATATGATCAACGACGACTGCAACTGGTTCGACGAGTGGCGCAAGGACCGGGTCGAGCTGGGAATCACCGACGATAAATTCAGCTGGTCGCCGGACGACGGCTGCCCCAGCTTTGCGGACGGCGAGGCGCGGCAGACGTTCCTCGGCCTTCAGGAAAAATATGCGGGTCTCTGCCGCCTTGAGCCCGTCGAAAGCGCCGTACAGGTCAAGGACGGCGCGTTTACCCTGAACGCGGAGCTGGACCCCTTCGCGGTGGTGTTCTTTGAGGTGACGCAGTAAATTCTGATTTAACGGCGGAGCCGTTAAATCAGAATTTACGGTCAACGGTCAACGGTCAACGGTCAACGGTCAACGGTCAACGGTATTCGGTAAACGTGTTGTGTGAATGGGTACTCTGTGCGATTTAATTAAACCCCGGAAAAGCTTGCGTAAAGCCGAAGTTTATGACTGTATAATGAGATTTGCGTAGCAAATCCACCGAATCGTTGGCCGTTTACCGTTGACCGTTTACCGAGGTTGTCGCTTACGACAACTGCCCGATAAATCAGAATTTACAACAGCAATCGCCCCGCCGGGAAACCCAGCGGGGCGCTTTTCTGTATTATACGATTGAAACTTACGCTTTTTTCTTTGAAAGGGCTCTGCGGATCGCCTTGCCCAGCTCGAAGACCGGGACCGTGGAGGCGGCCAGCGCAAGGGAGATCAGCATCTCCTCCAATGCGAGGTGGAAGCCCTGACCGTTCGCGGCGTCAGCAAGCGGGAAGAAGACGTCCCGCAGGAACGGCACGTAGATGGGCAGCAGGGTCATGCCCGCGGTCACGACGAACGCGCCGACGAGCCACCAGTTGAAGTTTTTGAACATGCTCTTCGAAAACAGCGAGCCCTGGCGGGAACGCATATTGATCGCGCAGAACAGCTCGCCGAAGTTGACCGCGAGGAACGCCATTGCGACCGCGTTCAGACACATATTGTTCGCAGCGTCCGACGCGCCCCAGATATCGCCCAGACGCGCGCCGGGATGCTCATAGAAGAAGCCGATGACGTAGGCGGCGATCTCGATCACTGCGAGATAAACGCCCTGCCAGACCATGTCCACACCTGCGCCGCCGGAGAAGATACCGTCGGTGGTGGCGCGGGGCTTGCGGCGCATCAGGTTGCCCTCCGCTTTTTCCATACCCAGAGCGAGGCCGGGCAGGGAGTCGGTGACCATGTTGACCCACAGCAGATGGATGGGGCCGAGGATCGTGAAGTTGAAGATGGTGGCGAAGAACATGATCAGCACTTCGCTCATATTGGTGGAAAGCTGGAACTGCAGCACCTTGCAGACGTTGTCGTAGATCTTTCTGCCTTCCTCAACGGCGTTGACGATGGTGGCGAAGTTGTCGTCCGCCAGCACCATATCCGCCACGCCCTTGGTAACGTCGGTGCCGGTGATGCCCATGCCGATGCCGATATCCGCCGCCTTGATGGAGGGCGCGTCGTTGACGCCGTCGCCGGTCATGGCGGTGACCATGCCGCGGGCTTTCCATGCCTTGACGATGCGGGTCTTATGCTCGGGCTGCACGCGGGCGTATACGGAATACTTGACGACTTCCTCTTTGAGCTCCTCGTCGCTGAACTTATCCAGCTCCGCGCCCATGATCGCCTGATCGTCGCGGGTGATGATGCCCAGCTCCTTGCCGATGGCGACGGCTGTATCCTTATGGTCGCCGGTGATCATGATGGGCACGACGCCCGCCTCGCGGCATTCCTCGATCGCAGCCTTGACCTCGGGACGGACCGGGTCGATCATACCGGTGAGGCCGATGAATACGAGATTGTTTTCCAGCTCCTCGGGATCGAAGCCCGAAGGAACCGCGGGATAGGTCTTCATGGAGGCCGCCAGCACGCGCAGCGCCTTATCCGCCATACGCTTGTTGTCGGTGAGGATCTCCTTGACCAGCTCCGCGGTCATGGGGACAAGCTGCCCGCCCTTGAGGATATGGGTGCAGCGCTTGAGGATCTCGTCCGGAGCGCCCTTGGTATACTGCACGATTCCCTGCGCCGTCTCGTGGACGGTGGACATCATCTTTCTGCCGGAATCGAAGGGAGCCTCGCCCACGCGCGGCGCCGCCGTCATCAGGTCGGCCTTGTTCATGCCCAGGGCGAACGCGTAGTTGACCAGCGCAGCCTCGGTGGGCTCGCCCACCGCCTCATGAGTATCCTGATCCAGCTGTGCGTCGGAGCAGAGCGCCATCGCGGTGGCAAGCAGCTTTTCGTTTTCGCCGTAGTGATCCACCACGGTCATCTTATTCTGCGTAAGCGTACCGGTCTTGTCGGAGCAGATGATCTGGGTGCAGCCCAGCGTCTCGACGGCGGTCAGCTTGCGGATCAGCGCCTGCCGCTTGCTCATGGAGGTAACGCCGATGGAAAGGATGATCGTGACCACCGCGGGCAGGCCCTCGGGGATCGCGGCGACCGCCAGAGCGATCGCGGAAATGAAGGTCGACAGCGCGGCGTCGCCGAAGTGGCCCCAGCTGAAGCCGGTTTTTTCGGTGATGATCGTTTCGGCAAGACCGACGATAAATACCAGAACGGAAATGCCGATCACGAGCTTCGTCAGGAACTTTGACAGCTCCGCCATCTTGATCTGCAGCGGGGTCTGCTCCTTTTCCGCGTCGGAGAGCGCGTCGGCGATCTTACCCATCTCGGTATCCATGCCCACGGAGGTGACCACGGCGCGGCCGCGGCCGTAAACGATCGTGGAGCCGGAATACACCATATTCTTACGGTCGCCCAGAGCCACGTCCTTCTGCCCGTTCTTGAGCATCAGCACGTCGATCAGCTTCGTGACCGGGACGGATTCACCGGTCAGCGCGGCCTCCTCGACCTTCATCGAATAGGATTCGATGATACGCGCGTCGGCCGGGACCGCGTCGCCCGCCTCAAGCACCAGAACGTCGCCGATCACGATATCCTCGCTCTTGACGGTGGCGATCTTGCCGTCGCGCAGCACGCGGCTGGTTGGCGCGGTCATCTGCATGAGCGCCTCCATGGCGGCCTCCGCCTTGCTTTCCTGCACCAGGCTCATGATCGTGTTGATGATAACGACCACGAGAATGATCAGCACATCGGCGAAGTCCATCAGCGACGGCTTGCCCTTCGACTCGACCACGGCGACGATCGCCTGGATCAGCGCGGCGGCCAGCAGCATGATGATCATGGGATCGGCAAGCGCGCCGATCAGCTTTTTGAACAGGGATTCTTTTTCGGGTTCCTTCAGCTTGTTCTTGCCGTTTTCGGCAAGCCGCTTTTCCGCCTCGGCGGTGGAAAGACCCTCTGCGGAGCTTTTCACTTCGGAAAAGACTTCCCGGGCTTCCTTGAGATAGAAACTCATTGAGACCTTCCTTTCGTTCGGGAGAGCGCGGCGCCGTGCGCTTTTGCAAAAAAGACTCATGCAAGCGGCCTGCCTGCATGAGTCTTGTTGTTTCATCCGAAGCCAAGCGTTATCTGCCTAACGCCAAGATGTTGACGAACGGAACACGCGGCGCGTGCCAACTACTCCCTCATAGAGTGATTCCATTCTACCATACGCCGCCGGGTTTTGTCAAGATGAATTTCCGGCGGGATCGCCGGGGACGCTTTCCCGAAAACGCGCCCATATAATGAAATTTTATATCTGCATAATAAAATGTTAATGGTAATTCCCGGAAATCTTTGCTATAATGGAATGTATTCCCATAACAATATTTTATAAATCAGGTGATCCTTATGTTCCTGCAGCTCCTTGCGGAGACTCCCGTGAAAGAAACGCTTTTCATGTATCTTCTGAATCAATTCTCCTGGCAGCAGACCGGGGATTTTTTCCTCCGGATGATCATTGCCTGCATCTGCGGCGCGGGGATCGGCTTTGAACGGGCCCGCCGCTTCAAGGGCGCGGGAATGCGCACCCATATCATCGTCTGCTGCGGCGCGGCGCTGATCATGATCGTGTCGAAATACGGCTTCGCGGACCTAACGAACGCCATGGGCGCTCCCTTCAACGGCACCCGCGGCGCGGATCCGGCCCGCGTGGCGGCGCAGGTGGTCAGCGGCATCAGCTTTTTAGGCGCAGGCGTCATTTTCAAGAACCACGGCATGGTCAAGGGGCTCACCACCGCCGCGGGCCTTTGGGTCACCGCCGGCATCGGTCTCGCCATGGGCGCGGGGCTTTACACCGTGGGCGCTTTCGCCACGGTCCTCGTCGCGGCGCTTCAGATCCTGATGCACAAATTCCAGATCGGCGCGGACGCGTACAACGCCTATCAGCTGCAGTTCACCGTATCGGATTCGGACGCGTTCCGCGAATCGCTGCGGGAACAGCTGGCGGACTGGAACGCGAATTCCACCGACACCAAGATCGAGCACCGGGACGACGGCACGGTATATTACGATATGACCGTGCGCACGATGAAGGATCTGGAGATCGACGACATCCTCTCCTTCTTCGATCACGTCAGCGACGTGAAAAACCTGAACGTCGCGACCATTCACTGAAAAAAAGCTTCTTCGGGAAGCCGCAGACAGTCGGGACCTGCCTGCGGTTTTTTTCTTTTTTGCCTTACGAGCTCCGAAGCGCGCGCCAGGAAGCCGTTTCCCGTTTTTTTCTCACCCCCGGCCCCGTTCGGGAATAGAATGAAACCGAAAACAGGCGCGGTCCCGGTCCGGCGCAGGCGCAGCTGTGAGATGAGCGGCGGACGGCGCGGGCGCGCATAATATACAGGGCGAAAGGCGAGAAGGAGCCGGAACGAGCCGCGCAAGGGCGATCCGGGGCCGAGCCTCCTTTCCCCGGGCTGCCGCCGAGAGCGCGCGGCGGCCTTTTTTCGTGCACGGCGGCTTTGCGATTCCGCTTGCAAAACGCCGCCGTTTCGTGTATGATAAAGACAGAACGAGGAAAGGCGGTGATCCCATGCCGGATCCTGTCGGGGATATGCAGCTCGCCCGCGCGCTCGCGGAAAAGGTCGCCGCGTGCGGCGGCACGGCGTATTTCGTGGGCGGCTTCGTGCGGGACCGTCTGCGGGGCGAGGAAAGCAAAGATATCGATATCGAGGTGCACGGCGTCACGCCGAAAACGCTCGAAGAGATCCTCGACACCCTCGGCGAGCGGCTCTCGATCGGCGAGAGCTTCGGCGTCTACAATCTCAAACACTGCGGCGTCGATATCGCGATGCCGCGAAAAGAAAAACTGATCGGCAGAGGGCACAAGGATTTCGACGTGTTCGTCGACCCCTTTATCGGCACCGAGAAAGCCGCCGTGCGGCGGGATTTCACAATAAACGCCCTGATGCAGAACGTGCTGACCGGCGAGGTGGTGGACCATTTCGGCGGACTTGACGACCTGAAAAACGGGATCCTGCGCCACGTGAACGACGAGACCTTCGCCGAGGATCCCCTGCGGGTGCTGCGCGCCGCCCAATTCGCCGCGCGGTTCGGATATGCGCTCGCCCCGGAGACCGTCGCGATCTGCCGGTCGATCCCGCTTGACGCGCTGTCGAAGGAACGCGTCGCGGGGGAACTGTACAAGGCGCTTCTGAAAGCGGACAGGCCCTCCGTCTTCTTTTCCGTCCTGCGGGAGTGCGGCGCGCTCGGCTTCTGGTTCCCGGAGGTCGGGGCGCTGATCGGCGTGCCGCAGAATCCGCGTTTCCACGCCGAAGGCGACGTATGGAACCACACGCTGCTGGTGCTCGACGAGGCGGCGAAGCTGCGGGAACGGACGAATTTCCCGAAGGGCTTCATGCTCTCGGCTCTGACGCACGACCTCGGCAAGCCCCTGTGCACCGAGCTCGTCGACGGAAGAATCCGGTCTTACAAACATGAAATCAAGGGTCTTGCTCCCGCGCGCAAACTGCTGGAACGGCTGACGAACGAAAAAAAGCTGATTTCTTACGTTTTGAACATGACGCTGCTGCATATGCGGCCGAATATGCTGGCGGACGCAGATTCCGCGATAAAAAGGACGAACGCGCTGTTTGACGAAGCGGTCGATCCGGAAGATCTGATCCTGCTCTGCGCGGCGGACAGCAGGGGCAGCCTTTCGGAGGAACCGAAGCCCGATTATACGGATTTTCTGTTTGACCGGCTGCGGATCTACCGCGAAACGACGGCGAAGCCCGGCGTCACCGGGCAGGACCTGCGGGACGCTGGTCTGAAACCGGATAAAAACTTTTCGGAATTATTGAAATACGCGCACAAGCTGCAGCTCTCGGGACTTGACAAAGAAGCCGCGCTGAAGCAGACGCTGGCGAGAGCGAAAGAAACCTCCTGATCCGGCAAGCCGGATCAGGAGGTTTCTTTTTCAAGTCCCGGGGCCCGAGCCCCAAGGTGATCCACTTAAGAAAGAGATAAGAGATGCGAGATAAGAAACGTATCGTATGCGCACTGCGTCCGGTTTGATCCTTTTCTCTTATTTCCGCATCTTTTTCAGCAGCGCGGACTGATCGCGCCTCGGAACCGATATCTCCGCTCTTGTTTACGGCGCGTTCACGATCCCGACGAACAGCGGCAGGCCGGTTTCGCTCATGATCTCGAAGAGGAACGGACGGTCGAGGATGAAATCGACCTCGTCCTCGGGCATCGCCGCGCCGCAATAGGTCATGACCGTCATCGCCACGGCCTTGCAGCCGTCCTCGTCGATCAGAACGCGGGCGTCCTGCTCCGCCTTGCCGAGAGCGATCCCGTCGGGATCGTTCGTCAGGGGGCTGAAATCCGCTCTCTCCGCGTCGAAAATATCCGTCACGCCGAGCTCCTGCAGGCCGTCCCGCAGATCCGTCTGCGAAGAGACGTCGAATTTCGGCACGGAAAGATCGACCAGCGTGTATTTATTGCTTTTCCAGGTCCCGTTCTGCGTCATATACTCCAGAACCTGCGCGTCCTTGAGCAGCTCCGCGGGGGAATACCCCTCGTCGGGCAGGATCAGCCGCATCCGCCTGTTTTTTCCTTTAGCTCCGCGACGGTCGTTTTTGCGTCTACCGTAAGGATCCCGAGCGCGGGCTCCTCCGCGACGCCCGCCGTCCCGATCGTATCGAAATACGCGCTGCGGACGCGTTGGCGTTCATAGGTTCTTTATATTGTACATATTTAAACCGCATGTGTTGTTTATCTTATTTTGCTCATCCTTTAATCATAAATCGGAAGCTGCGAGATAATATGCGCAACATATTTTTGCAATGCATTGGCATCTGTGGAATTGACCTTTGCATCTCCGTTTACATCTGCAAGGACAAGTTGATCTTCTGATAGGGTTTCAAGATGTGCAACATATCGTAAGACCAGTCGAGCATCTTTTGATGTAACTTTTTTGTCTTGACTAACATCCCCAATAATATAGGAGTCATCTTTTTCGGTCAAAATAAAACCGCGTGCGGAATGATATATGTTGCAGGAATAATTACTAATAAGGTCATAAGAAATCCATCCATATCCGTTAATTCCCCAATCGGTTCCCCACGAATTAATGAACTTAAAAGCATTCTTGGAATCATCATATCCAATAAGACATATAGCGTGGTATTCTTCATTATTTAAATTTGATCCAAGCACATTATAAATAGGATTGGTGCTATTTAAATTTCTCAAGTCTGGACTTGTAATTATTCCAGTAATAATGCCATATCCCTCTGAAATGCGAGCTTTCATTTTGTTGATTCCCGTAACCTTCTTTGCTTTTTTTCCTTTATATAATGCGGCATTTTTTTTCTGTAAAGTGCTTGGCGGGGTCGTCCAATCATTTTCATTATATGCAAAATATGATAATGTGCAAACACCTTGAGACGCAACCTTGTCTATACCCGATGATAATGGAACGGGCACATTTTTCTTTCCATTTATTTGATTATATATAAATGAAGGACTAAAATGATGAACTGAAGAAGATATCGACCAGTTTCTTTTGTTCCTTTCCAATCCTGATTTCGCTGCATATGCAACAGCCCAACCAACACAACTGTTTTGAATTCCCTGGTTGCCAGGTGAAGGGAACAGAGAAGAGTTATCAATAGCACTTGGTAATGATGAAGTTCCACCAGCAGAATCATCTTCGTCATAATTAATGGAATCCCAATTTTCTTCCTGTAAACCGCAATGATAGTTTGTGCTGCTTGCAGCAAAAGAATAAAGCGAAAAAGAATTGCTCACTATAACAATAAACAGTATAATTGCGATGTTTTTAATCAACTTTTTCATGGTTTTCTCCTTTTTATATAAGAATAATTTTTAAAATTGTAAATGTTTATTTAAATAATAATAAAATGGGGATAGATATGAATACTTATACGTGAACATTCTCAAATAGTTTTAATGATCGACGATAAAAGTATACGTTCTTTCCTCTATGGGGAGTAAGTGGTTGTTCCATGACTCACCCAATTTACATTTAAGGAAAAATACACCTTCTTTCTTTGGTTTAATTATATAGAAAACTTCATAATTTTCATATGTTCCTGTCATTGGGTCGTGAACGATTTTATCTATCTCAAGTCCATCAACAGGCTCCACAGTGTATTCCCAAGAGTATTTTCCTAATGTAAACATAGAATCAATAACATACTCTTGATTTGTTGACATCGCGACAGTTATTTCAAATCCACCAAGCTTCGCAGCTACTCGTAGGATTTGCCTAGCATCAATCGAATTGGTCTTGCCATCAAAATTGACATCAGAAGCTTGTTGCTGTTCCTCATTCATTGACTCAAGTTTTGCAGATGCACGTATAGCTATCCTTGCATCGACGGAACTGATTTTTCCATCAAAATTAAGATCTCCCATCCGAACGGGACTCCTTGCCGCAATCGCAGTAAAGGGGGATAACATTGCTATCCAGAATACAAAGCAAAAAAACATATGAATGATAGTTTTCTTATGTTGGTTTTTCATATCTAAAGCCTTCCTTTCCGTTATCTGGGGTGTTTAAGTTGCATAAGGTAATTTTGGCCTTGCGCAACATAGAAAGCTCTACAAAGGCATTGAAGTGCAAACAGTAGCCTCCTTTGTTCTAATAATGAGTTCCATGGCAAACACTAATTTCTGCGCAGGTATGTTTGTTGTAAATAATATACCACAACGCTCATTTTGATATTTACAACAACCTTATTTACAACATTGAAGATTCAGAAAAATAATTTTTTAATCCTTTTTATTCTGCAGCCTTACATTGTAAAACCATAATACCGAAAAAATTATACTTCCGACCGTAGCAATAACGCCAATTAAATTAAAAATGCAAATTCCAGATGTCGAATCATACTGTGTAAAAATACCTTCAATCCAAGAAACTGCAAAAAGGAAAGATATAAAAAGGATTGGGGTAATTCGATCAAAAAAGGACAATTTCTTTTTCCATAAGAAAAAAGTGACAACAGAAAATAATATTTCAAGACAAAACATCGTAATCCATATTCCTCCGGCAAGTTTATTTGGTAGTGAAAAATAAAAATGATTAACATTCGGGAAACATAACACAGATAATAGCATTGCAACAATTGCTGAAAACAATTTACTAAAGATCAAAAATGATATAGTCTTTTTTATACGAAAATTACTCCTTATTAATTATTCTATATTCTATTGGTACGCGTGCAACAAATGATTTTACCTCATTTTAGTGAACAACTTTGAAAACACAACCTTTAACCTCCCTTTTTTACGTTTACCGTATCGCATGCTTTGATTATTCATATATCACCTTCCAACATGTTATTTTAGGTGGGATACAAAGACTTCGATGGAAGAGCTTTTGCATTTGACGATGTTATTATACCTCGCATAAGGTGCTTTTTGTGCGGATATGTATTTTTCGGTTTAATTAGGCGCGTAATTGGATGCGCCGCAACCAATTAATACACAAAAAAATACCACTCACAACAAAGAGTGGAAAAAATATAATTCATATGATATAATTAAGAAAACCAAAGGTGGAGCTATAAATTACTTATGATTCGTTTGGCGCAGTTTTGCATTTGAACATTTTGTATCAGGAGCTTCATAATGGAAAATAAAATTAACTTAAACAGTCCGTTTCGCACGGTTATTCTGAAAATTCTATCATATGACCCGCAAGAAACGTCTCTCTTCGGACGCAATGAGCACAACGATGTTTTTTTTCAAGACCTTGTGACGATCGGTGTGGATTTTTATGAATTGTTGGAGCTGTTTATCAGCAGCGACGCAATTACAAAACATTCGGCCGCATTCATCATCGAAAGCGCCCCGACTGCTGAGATTTTAAATGAGCCGACAGAAAAAGAGCTGCGCAGAATAATCCCTCACTGGACAGGATCCAAGTATCACACAGCGCCAATAGACGCGGTATTATGTGAATTGCAACAAAGAATAAAGGAATGTGAGACGGGCGCATACGTTTACAACAGCAACAAAAACAGCAGTAATAAACGGGCATATAATGACATCTACGTATTGATTGTTGCGGATAACAGTACGTTTTTCTTTGACATCAATCGCAGGAAAGCATACAAGATTCAACAAGGAGCTGATGACAAATGATGGTGAATATTGCGGTATGTGATGACAGTGAGCATGATTTGCTGAAAATTGAGCATGAATTAAAGAATTATGAGCAATTAAAGCATGTGAACATGAAAGTCCACAGCTTTCAGAGCTCAGAGGCGTTGATTTACGAGATAGAAGAAAAAAAATTAGCGGATATTTATATTTTAGATGTCGCAATGCCGAAAGTGAACGGCTTTCAGTTAGCGGAAAAGATTCGAAAACAAACATCTACGTCCATTATTATTTTTTTAACGACAATGGAAGACCAAGCTCCTAAAGGGTATCGGTTTAAAGCATTGCGTTACATCATTAAATACAATTTACAACGCGACTTTGCCGAAGCCATGGACTGTGCGCTCGCGGAGCTGGCTGACGCAACGACCAATACGGTGACGCTTCATTACTATAACGACATTTGGCGCGTTCCGTATAAGGAAATCATCTATGTCAGCAAGGCGCCCCGGCAAGTGATTGTGAGTACCGCAACGCTGGGCGAATTGACTGACTCAAGCGGGATAGCTGATTTTTATAATACTTTGAATGATAAAAGGTTTATTTTTATAGACCGAAGCTGCTTTGTCAATGTGGACTACATATCACAAATAACCGGATATGATCTGAAATTAACGACGGGAGAAGTTTTGTCAATTAGCCGACGGTCATTACAGAATGTAAAACAGGCGATCATGCTGCAATGGAAACTTTAACTGATTGTTCGAGAGGAGCTTTCGGATGGATATTCTTTACCGTTGTGTAGAACTATTAGTGACATTTATTGAGGGATGGACTATTCTTTCTGCGATAACGCATATGTCAGGGAGAAGATTTTCAAGCAAAAAGAATTATTTGTTTTTATTTGTATTAGCAATCGTATATACCATATTAGTTGGCTATATAAATACATGGAAAGTTTTTTCTTTCTTGACAATAGCGATAGCAATCCTGTTTTTCATCTTTTCATCAATGCTTACATCGACGGGAGATATTCTTTTACGAAGCACTTCCTGTATGATCACTGTTTTTGTATTTAATACGCTTGACTATATCTTGGGCTACCTTATGGCGATGATTATCGGGCGCTCGATTGATATATATAACGGATTGAACATTATAATGCAACAAGGCACAACGCGTGTTTATTACTTATTTTTCGTGAAAGCAATGCAGATTGGATTGTATTTCGTCTGCATGCCGTTGTATCCGAAAATCCAGAAGCTCAGTCGCAGATATTTGGTATTTATTTTAAGTTTCACCGGTATCGGCTATATAATTATGTCCTCTGTTACGGCATTGATAATGTCTGAATCTCGTATTATTTTGCAAATTGCAGTTATTCTATCTCTTTGCTTCATTTTACTTGCGGTTATTGCAGCGATTATTTCTATAATGTTTAGCTCTCGATATCAAGAGAATAAGCGCGAAAATGAAATGATGCTTTTAATCAGCACCATGTTAGAAAAAAACTATTCTCAAATTCAAAGAAATCAGGAGCAAATTCGCCAACAAATGCATGATTTTAAAAATCATTTGCGGACAATAGATGGATTATTAATCCAGGATAACAAAGCAAAAGAGTATATTGCTGAATTGCTCTGTACCGCCTACAGCCAGTCAACTTATTGTCAGAGCGGCAATGCAGTCATTGATTCAATTATTAATTGCAAGCAGACCGATTCCGAAACACAGCAGATTGCCTTTTCCTGTCAGATTAATTTGCCGGAATCACTTCCAATTGCAGCAATTGATATCTGTGCTATTTTAGGCAACCAGCTTGACAATGCCATTGAAGCATGCGCTAAAATCGAGGATATAGATAAACGGTTTATTCATGTGATCATAGCCGCAAAGGAAACATTTGTTATGTTTAAAGTCGTTAATAGCGCTGCACGTAATCCGTTTAATGAACAAAATGAGTTGATTACAGAAAAAGATAATTCTAAAGGCATCCACGGGTTTGGCGTAAAAAATATTAAAGAAACTGTGTCTCGTTATAACGGGGAGCTCATAAATTCCTATAGCAATGAGCGATTTACTTCAATGGCTATGCTTTCAGTTTCTTAACGCTTGATACAAAAAAAACAACCATTTAATTCAAAACCTCCAAATCAATTTCAATAATTGCTATTATAGTTGCAGAAATTGATTGGAGGTCATTTCTATGCTGCAAAAATATGGGGTACGGTTTGCAAATTATTTATTGCAAAACCACATTATAGCAGACACTGAAAAACAAACATATATTTATGGATTCAAGATTTCCGTATCCACATTTTTATCGTTGCTTTCTCTTTTGATCCTCTCAATGGTAATTAGGCGCACAATTTTGTTTCCATGTTTTCTTGTCGCTTTCTTTGTCCCTCGGCTGTTTTGCGGAGGATATCATGCAAAAACATATCATAGATGTTTCCTTATAACGAATGCACTGTTTTTAACTATATCGGTACTGACAGAAATAATTCTAACACTTGGTATAACAGCCATGATTCCGTTTTTTGTCGTGTTTGCAGGAATTGTGATTTTTCTTTTTGCGCCTATCAAAAACATTAATCATCCTCTTTCTCCACAATCTCAAAAACGAAATCAAATCATTGCCCGTATCCTCTGTACGATAGAAGTGTTTCTGATTTCAATTGGTTGCCTTTTGGATATATATCCGCGCATAATCATCTTTTCGGCACTGTCATATGTGGTCGTAGCCGTTATGATGTTAGTTGCTATTATTCAATCAAAGGAAGGAGATGAAACGAATGAAAAAAGTATTATCGAAAGTTGCTGAAGTTGTTAAAGCGATTGCTGAATTCGGCGCCGGATCTGCGTCTATGGGGTTGTCTTATGAGCCCAAGGTGCCGGCAGAATTAAGAAAATAACCTTCAATGCAAAAAAGATCCACATTTTGATCAAATGTGGATCTTTTTTTGTCTTGAAAGTATCATATTTGCATGGGGGTATTCCAACATTTTTTGTATAGCAATTGATTGTTTAGAATCCCCTCACGGACGGGATTTTTATACCATTTTCCTCATCTCAGCCGGTTTTCGCGCATACGGCGCAGTTGGGGATTGATTAACGCGAGGTCATGCCGCCGGGTCATTTACCACGCCGACGAACAGCGGAAGGCCGGTCTCGCTCATGATCTCGAAGAGGAACGGACGGTCGAGGATGAAATCGACCTCGTCCTCGGGCATCCCCGCGCCGCAGTACATCATGACCGTCATCGCCGCCGCCTTGCAGCCGTCCTCGTCGATCAGAACGCGGGCGTCCTGCTCCGCCTTGCCGAGGAAGATCCCGTCCGTATCGTCCGTCAGGGGGCTGAAATCCGATTTTTCCGGATCGAAGATATCGGTCACGCCGAGCGACTGCAGCCCGTCGCGCAGATCCGTCTGCGACGAAACGTCGAACTTCGGCACGGACATCCTGACGAGCGTGTATTTGTTGTTCTTCCAGCTTCCGCTCTGCGTCAGATAGTCCAGAACCTGATCTTCTTTCAGCAGATCCGCGGGGGAATACCCTTCGTCAGGCAGGATCAGACGCATCCTGCCGTTATTCTCCAGCGTAAGCTCGATCGCCGCGAAATGATCGCCCCAATCATAGCCCATCAGCCGCTCCGCTTTCATGAAATCGCGGCGGACGTCGCCGCCGGGGGCGTGGAACGCCGCCTCTTCGGTGGCGGTTTGATCGAATTTCTCTCTCCACCGTCCGCTGTAATTCACCGTCGAGGCGAGGGTCAAAACGGACAGCGGGTCCATTTTGATGCCGGAGACGTAATCCTCCAGCAGTCCGTCGGTCTGCTCGTTCAGCCAGCTCCGCAGCGTCTCGCTGTATTCGGAAGACGCCGGATCGCCGCTGAACACAGATGAATAATAGTTTTCGGCGGCCGTTTCGACCGTTTTTTTGTTATACCCGACGCTGTCGTTCAGCCACAGCGACGTGGCGAGCACACATTTCGCCATACCGTCGTCCATATAATTCGCCAGCCACACCGACCGGGCGCGGGCGCGCAGCGTTTCGATATCCTCCTGCGAGAGCAGGTCGAGGATCTGACGGCGGGAATTTCCGTCGGTGACCTCCGCGGAGAGAGCCAGCGCCATATATAGGCTCAACGGAGAGTAAACCCGGTTCTCCGTCCCCTCGCCGCGCAGGAATGTTTCGGCGGTGGCGGTGAAAAACGCGTCGAAGCCGTTCTGATATCCCTTCGGCTGATTCCGGAGTCTCTGCGTCGCGTCTCTCCATTTGTTGTATACAGGCTCGTAATCCTCCCAATCGGAATAATTCCGCTCCTCGGGGTACTGCGGCAGCTCCGGATAGACCGCCGCGGCGATCGGCAGGATCCCCTGCGGGACGCCGGTCGGGTCGTTTCCGTTCTGCGTCACGCCGGGCTTGCCGCCCAGCCGCGGCAGAAGAACGCCTCCCCCGATCAGCAGCGCCGCGCAGGCGGCGACGGCGACGATCCGTTTCGCAATGCTTTTGTTCTTCTTTTTTTTCTTTTCCGTCAGCGCGGGGATCAGCGCGTCGTCCGCGTCCCCGATCGCGTCGATCAGCATCTCTTTGTTTTTCATACGCTCACTCCCTCTTTCTCAAGAAAATCTTTCAGCTTGTTCCGCGCGCGCAGAAGCGTCATTTTGACCGAGCCCTGCGACGCGCCGAGCCGTTCCGCGATCTCTTCGACGGGCAGGAAATACCAGTACCGAAGAAGAAAGATCTCCCGGTTTTTCTCCGGCAGCTCCCGCAGGAACGCGTTGATCAGCTCACGCAGCTCGAGCCCGTCGCCGATGGGCGCGGCCTCGCCGACGCATTCGCCCAGCTCGTCGAGACAGACGGGATACTGCCCGCCGAGCTGTCTCGTCTTATTCTTTCTGTACCGGTCGATGGCGAGATTGCGGGTGATTTTTCCGAAGAACACAGCAAGGCGCGAAGGGCGCTCCGGCGGCATGGCGTTCCACGCCCTGAGCCACGTATCGCTGACGCATTCTTCGGTATCCTCCGGCGAATGCAGGATATTCCGGGCGATCGCGCCGCAGTACGCGCCGTATTTCCGCCCGCTCTCTTCGATCGCGGTCTCGTTTCTCTGCCAGTACAGCTCTATGATACGACCGTCTTCCATAGCGCGCCTCCCTCTGAGAAGTCTTCTCACCCATATAGACGAAAAAATCACCGTTCGGGTAACGATAAATCAGAATTTAAGTCCCGAGTACCGAGACCCGAGTCCCGAGGAGCTGAAATCTGCGAAGGATAATGATAAAGAAACTGCGGTTTATCTCAGTTTTTACAAAGTCGCACAGGCTTTAAGTCTGTATCTTGGGTCTCGGGTCTTGAGTCTCGAGTCTGTAAATTCTGATTTATGCGCTTGCGCATAAATCAGAATTTATCTTTCTCCCCAAAACCAAAAAATCGCCGGAAGAATCCGGCGATCCGTTTTTTTACAGCATTCTGATACCGTGCTTTTTGCATTCCTCGCGCATCTCTTCGGGCCAGATCGCCACCTGCACCTCGCCGATGTGCGCCTTGTCCAGAAGCAGCATACAGATGCGGGACTGGCCGAGACCGCCGCCGATGGAAAGAGGCAGCCTGCCGGTCAGGACGCCCTGATGAAAGGGCAGCTCCGCCCGCTCCGGCACGCCGGCGATCTCAAGCTGCTTTTTCATCGACTCCGCGTCCACGCGGATGCCCATGGAGGAGATCTCCTCCGCACAGCCGAGGATCTTGTTCCAGACGAGGATATCGCCGTTCAGGCTCCAGTCGTCGTAGTCCGGCGCTCTGCCGTCGTGAGGCCTGCCGCTTTTCAGCGCGCCGCCGATCTGCATGAGAAATACCGTGCGGTGCTCCTTCGTGACGATATTCTCCCGCTCCTTCGGGGTCTTGTCGGGGTAACGGTCCTCCAGCTCCTGCGAGGTGACGAAATACACGTCCTCGCACACGTCCGCGCCCAGCTCCGGATACGCCTCGGTAACGGCGCGGTCGGTCTCGGCGAGGGCGGAGACGATCCTGCGGACGGTGTCTTTAAGATATTCGATATTCCGGTCCTCGCGGGTGATGACCTTCTCCCAGTCCCACTGGTCCACGAACAGCGAATGCAGGTTGTCGCAGTCGTCGTCGCGGCGGATGGCGTTCATATCGGTGTAGATGCCCTCGCCGGGCTCGTAGCCGTATCTGTAAAGCGCCATGCGCTTCCATTTGGCGAGGGACTGCACGACCTCCGCCGTGCCGCCCACCTCTTTCATTGTGAAATGCACCTTGCGCTCAACGCCGTTCAGGTCGTCGTTGATGCCGGAGCCCTGCATGACCATCAAAGGCGCGGTGACGCGGTCGAGATTCAGCGCCGCGCTCAGCTTTTTCTGAAACGTGTCTTTAATGAATTTGATCGCCCGCTGCGTGTCTCTGCGGGAGAGCGTCGAGGTATAGCCCTCGGGGAATACTAATGTGCTCATATGCTTCTCCTTGTGTCTGAATGGATTGAAGAACAGGCGGATTGAACGACACTTTCTAAAATGGATAATGGACAATGAATAATGAATAATTTCGGAAAAGCGCTTCGCGCCTTTTTATTATACAGACAACAAGGGAGCATCATCTTTTCGCTTCTATATTGTGGAATACAAAGCGCGAATCTCCGGCGAAGCGCTCTGCGGTTTACTCATAAGCAACGACAAAACGAGAGGCTTGACTCGGATCCCCGTCCGAAATTTTTCATTCTTATTTTTCTCTTTCCATTTTTATAATGGGGTATGGGGCTTTGCCCCATCCTTAATTATCCATTATACATTATTCATTATTCATTAGCGGATGCTTCCCACCGTGCGCGGATACAAAATCACGTCGCGGATGTTCGCCATGCCGGTGGCGTACATGATCACGCGCTCGAAGCCCAGGCCGAAGCCGCCGTGGGGCACGCTGCCGTATTTGCGCAGATCGAGATAATCCTTATAAGCGTCCAGGTTCATGCCTCTCTGCTTCATCGCCTCGACCAGCTTGTCGTAATCCGCCTCTCTCTCGCTGCCGCCGATGATCTCCCCCACGCCGGGAACGAGAAGATCCGTCGCCGCGACGGTCTTGCCGTCCGGGTTCTGCTTCATATAGAAGGACTTGATATCCTTCGGGTAGTTGATGAGGAACACGGGCTTTTTATAGACCTTTTCGGTGATGTAGCGCTCGTGCTCGCTCTGCAGGTCGCAGCCCCAGTCCACGGGAAATTCAAAGTCAGCGTCGGCTTTTTTGAGGATCTCGATGGCGTCGGTATAGTCGACGACGGCGAAATCGTTGTCGATCACGTTGCGAAGCTTCTCCGTCAGGCCCTTTTCAAAGCGCTGCTCGAAAAACGCCAGCTCGTCGGGGCATTTTTCCATATAGTCCCGCAGGATATATTTGATCATTTCCTCGGCGATCTCGATCACGTCGGGCAGCTCCGCGAAGGCGACCTCCGGCTCAACGTGCCAGAACTCCGCCACGTGGCGCAGGGTGTTGCTGTTCTCGGCGCGGAAGGAGGGCCCGAAGGTATAGATCTTTCCCATCGCCATGGCGGCGACCTCGCCCTCAAGCTGACCGGAAACGCTCAGGCCCGCTTTCTGGCCGAAGAAATCGTCGGCGTAATACTCTTCCTCGTTCTGATATTTGCCCGGCTCGGGATAACCGATCGTGGTGACCTTGAACATCTCCCCCGCGCCTTCGCAGTCGCTGCCGGTGATGAGGGGCGTGTTCACGTAGACGTAGCCCCGCTCCTGGAAGAAGCGGTGGATCGCCGCAGCCATGACCGAGCGGACCCGCAGCACCGCGTTGAAGGTGTTGGTGCGCACGCGGATGTGCGGCTTCTCGCGCAGGGTCTCCAGCTTCTGGAATTTCTTCTGCAGGGGATAATCGTCCGGGCATTTGCCGAGGACTTCGATCTTCTCCGCGTTGATCTCCGGCGAGCCGTCGTTCACGTTCTCCACCACGACGCCCTCCGCCTTAAGGGACGCGCCCAGCTTGCCCGCCTCGGCGGGAAGAACGCCGCCGGCGTTTTTGTCGATAACGATCTGTAAATGCTTCAGGGTGGTGCCGTCGTTCAGCGCAAGGAACGCCATGTTTTTGGAATCTCTCGCCGTGCGGACCCAGCCGCAGACGGTGACAGTCTTGCCGAGATACGCTTTGTCTTCAAAAATATCTCTGACGTCGATGTGTTTCATAATAAAAACTCCTCCGGATAAAAAATATCAGCCGCTATCCTATTACATAGAATAATAGGACGAGCGACTGTGACCCGCGGTACCACCTATTTTGCCTCGTTAAGAGACCCCTTTAAGCTCATTTCGCGTATTGCGAAGAAGCCGTTCGATATAACGGTCGATCCCGGCGCGCCTACTGACGGACGTTTTGCTCTTGATAACCGTCCGCGTTCGGGTTGCGGCTCCCGGGTGTTCTTCACGCATGTACTGCCGCGGCTTTTCAGCTCCCGCCGCTCTCTGGGGACAGGGGACAAGCGCTACTTTTCCCGATCAACGCCTTTGGATATCCACATTATAATCCGCAGTTTATTGTTTGTCAAGAAAAATTTTCGGCAAAACCGGTCTATTCCTGCCGATTTCAGAACAGCTCCGTTTTCTCCAGGAGGAAATCGATCAGATTTACATGGAAAATGCCGTTATCGTCATAATGCGAATGGGGAATATCGTTCCTGATCACGATTTTCTTGAAAAAATCTCCCGTCAGAAGCAGCGACTGCAGTTCGGATCCGCTCTTTTCTTCCGTATCGAGCCGCAGCGCCGACTGGATATAAATACGGCGATCCGCGTCGTTTACGACAAAGTCGATTTCCTTCTGCACATTTCTGCCGCCGGATCTGTCTGCAACGACGCCGACGTCGACGGAATAGCCGCGCCGGATCAGCTCGTTATAGATCACGTTTTCCATCAGGTGTCCGGGATCATACTGACGATAGTTCAGCCGTGCGTTTCGCAGCCCCACGTCGGTATAATAATACTTGTTCGGATATTTGAAATAGGATTTTCCTTTTACGTCGTATCTTCGCGCCTCGTCAAGCAGGAAGGAATCGATTACATACTGCAGATACGTTGATATCAATACGGAGTTTACCCTTTCGCTTCTCATGCTCGTCAGGGCGTTGGCAATATTCGTCGGATTCGTCAATGAACCGACCTGCGACGCCGCAAAATCAAGGATATCGTTCAGGATATCCTCCCGTTCGATCTTGTTCCGTTCCGCAATATCTTTGATATACAGCTCGTCAAACAATCCGGACAGGTAGGCTTTTTTTTCTCTGTCGCCGGACAACGAAACGATCCTCGGCATGCCGCCGTAAAGCAGATAATCATCAAGCGCGCTTCGGGGGTCGCCGCCGACCGCGGAGAAATACTCGCCGAATGAGAGAGGAAAGACATGGATCTGCGTCGCTCTGCCGCGGAACTCGGTCGCGATATCCCTCGACAGACCCTTTGAATTGCTCCCCGTCACGTATACGTCCAGATTCCTGTGGGATTTCAGCTCGTTCAGCATATCGTAGATCGTGACCTCGACCCCGCCGTTTTCCCTGTCGACGACCTTCTGCGTCATCTGCACCTCGTCGACAAAAAGATAAAACCTCTTTTCCGGCGCCTGCGAGACAATTGATTCCGCGTATTCGCACAGGGTGACCGGATTCCTGTATTTATAGTTTTTTCTCTGGTCGAGCTCGATCTTGATGACCTGATCTTCGGCGGTTCCCTGCCGCAGAAGATAATCATAAAACAAATCGAACAGCAAAACGGATTTCCCGCAGCGGCGAATGCCGGTGATCACCTTCACGTCGCCGTTCCACATGGAGCTTATGATCCGGTTCAGGTATAGATCTCTTTGTATCATACTATCACCTTCAACTTGCGTCGCAGGCGACGCTACTTTATGATGATTATAGTATATGCAGAAGAGAATGTCAATATACGAGGATAATAATAGTGAAAAGTTACGCCGTTTGCGACGTAACTTTTTGATGAGATAACGTTGTTATTTCATTTTCTTCTTTTTGTTTTCGGCAATAAATCGTCTTTTAACAACCGAGACAATTCAAATGTTTCTATTTTAACTTTAAACAACCTTGAATTATTAAACTCGGACAGGTTTATCGAGTTTTCAGAAGAAACAACCGTAAAAATATCTGCAATTAATATGACAAGTCTGCTGTAAATATCATTCGGAACGAATAATATGATCTCACCTTTATTGTTTTCAACATACTCTTGCAGTTCTTCTTTTTGTTCTTCTAAATCCTGCGTATCAACGAAAACACTTTCAGCATTAATCGGTTCATTCGCAATTAAAGGTAAGGTTATATTTTCGAGCAATCCGATCAAATCGGTATAGATTCTGTATTTGTGATTTCGAAACCAATCTTCGTTTTCTTGTTTTCGAGAAGCCCTATTGCTCATATATGTTCCGAATAATCCAATCAAAGCGCCGATTATAACAGATACCAAATTACAAATAGTTTGATAATAGTTTTCCATTGTAATATATTATTTCACATTATTTTGCAAGTTAAGTATCTATCCACATTGCCGGTCGAACAGCAAGAGGATTGTAATTTCCAACAAATCGACCACCGTAGCCCGTTCCACTACCATCATAACAAAGAATGCCTGCTGAATTTACCCATGCAGCTTTGTTTCCTGAACATGACCGTAACCACCAACTACACGTAGCTTCTCCATTTATAGAATCTATCGGGCTTCCATCAATGTTTAACAAACTTGTGCTAACCCCGCGTTGTACAGCATAGAATGTAGGAAGGCACATTCTTTCTTCGTTTGTGCTGAAGTACTGTTTTGCCTCTGAAATACTAAGCAGGAATATTTTATCGCTTGTATATAATGCGTCTGCTTGATATGGAATTTCTGTTTTTACTGAAGTTTCTGAAATTAATTTTTTTTCATCATAACTGAATGACTTATAATAAAATTCGTTATTCAACCAACTGCGAATAGAACAATTTTTCCAGTTGACCGTGTCAACTTTTGTATATTTCCAATAGTCCATTGACTCAATGCCAAAACGACTTAAAACAAGTATTCTGTTTTCGTCTTTTTCCAGTACTACCCATTCAATTGGGTTTTTTTCATATGACCCAAGATATAATTTGTCTCCAACATTAACCTCCGAAACCTTTCTCGGTATTATTTCCATTTTTTCTTTCCCACAGACTTTACAAATATATATTTTTTCGCCTTCCGTCCACAATGAAGCTTCTTTTGTGATTTTTCCTTCATCCCAGTTATGAGCGGCTGTTTCCACAACGCTTGGATCATTCACACACACGCGTTGATGTTCGTTCTCGTTCAAAGATGTCCAATCCCCAAATTTGTTTTCGGTGGTTGGCACCTCGACCAGCGGATCAATCTTGCTCGCCATACGCAGCGCGAGACGCGCGTCTGCAGCTGCGATCTTGCCGTTTCCGTCAACATCGCTGAGCTTCAGACAGGCTTCGTCGGAGATCAGCTCGATCTTCGCGGCATGTCTGAGGATCGTTCGGGCGTCCCCCGCCTTGACCTTGCCGTCATTGTCGGCGTCGCCGAGATAAGCGGCGGAAGCGAAAAAGACCAGCATTACCATCGTTGCGACGACTACCGCAACAGAAACGAATGTCTTTTTTGCTTTCTTGTCTGTTTTCATGGATTACCATCCTTTATAATTTATTGTAAACCTCGAAAAGCAGAAACCGTTCTGTTTTTCGAGAGAATTACCTGTATTTCCGGGGTTCTTTCGATCTGCCTGTCATTCGTTTTGTTTAATATTAGCACAAAATCAATTAGAAATCAATATCTATCACTAAATATTTACCTATAAATATCTGTTTAATTATAGTTATTACTGTCAAAATAGGATTGAGGTGACAGCAATGACTATTGATTACAAGCTGATCGGGGCGCGGATCCAGCGGGAACGAAAATCAAAAAAACTGACGCAGGAGCAGCTTGCGGAGCGGCTTTCGGTCAGCGTGGGCTATGTCAGCCAGATCGAACGGGGGCTGACGAAGGCGAACCTTGAAATGCTCGCGAAGATCTGCACGGAGCTCGACTGTGAATTGACGCATCTTTTTGACGGCGTCGTCACAGTGAAAAGCTCTTATCTTGACGAAGCGCTGGCGGAACGCTTCCTGAGATTGGACGCAGAACAAAAGAAGCTGGCGATTCGCCTGCTCGAAGCGATCCCCGAGGGATAAAGACAAAGCCTGACTCGATTATAAACAGTCAAAACAGCGATCTCAACCCCTCTGGAACGAAATCGCCGTTTTCGGGAACGAAATGCCGAGATCTGCCGAAAAACGCAAAAAAACGTCGCGGCGGCTTCCGGAAGGAAGCCGCCGCGACGCGGTCTGTTCTCTCGATCGAGGACCGTCATTTCCCCTGTCTGCTGCGTCTGTGCAGCCGGATCGCCCTGCTCCACGTGACGGGGTTGAGCAGCACGAGCATCGGGATCACCTCGAGCCTGCCCGCGAGCATATCGAAGCAGAACGTGAGCTTCGACAGGTCGGAGAACGATGCGTAATTCCCCGCGGGGCCGACCAGATCGAAGCCGGGGCCGATGTTGTTGATCGTGGCGGCGACAGCGGAGAAATTCGTCATCATGCCGAAATCGTCCACCGAGACGATCAGCAGCGAGACGATGAAGATCGCGATATAGCTGATCAGAAACGTGTTGATCGAACGCAGCGTTTCATGCTCGATCGCTTTTCCGTCGAGACGCACTTTTTTGACGATGCGCGGGTGCACCACGCGCAGCAGCTCGGCAAAGGCGGATTTGACCATCACGACGACGCGCGAAACCTTGATGCCGCCGCCGGTGCTGCCGGCGCACGCGCCGATGAACATCAAAAGAAGCAGGATGACCTTCGAGAACTGCGGATAATCGTTATAATCGCGGATCGCGAAGCCCGTGGTCGTGATGACCGAGCCGACGTGGAAGAACGCCGAGCGGAACGCCTGCTCCGCCGTGGCGAAAATATGCCGCGTGTTGATGAAGATCGCCAGCACCGCGGCGGCGATCACGCCGAGATACCACCGCAGCTCCTCGATGCGCGCGGCCTGCCGGACGCGGCGCATCAAAATAAAATAATAGGCGTTGAAATTCATGCCGAACAGGATCATGAACACCGTGATCGTATATTGGCAGAAGGGCGAATACGAGGCGATGCTCGTGTTCCTCACCGCGAAGCCGCCGGTGCCCGCCGTGCCGAAGGCCGCCGTCACCGCGTCGAACAGCGGCATTTTGCCGCATACCAGGATCGCGATCTCGGCGACCGTCATCGCCGTATAGATCACATACAGAACAAACGCGTTCTGCCGCAGCTTCGGCACCGCCTTGCCGACCTGCGGGCCGGGGGATTCCGCCCGCAGCAGGTGCAGGCCCGCGCCGCCGACGAAGGGCAGCAGCATCAAAAGGAACACCAGCACGCCCATGCCGCCGATCCAGTGCGTAAAGCTGCGCCAGAACAGCGAGGCGTGCGAAAGCGCCTCGACGTCCCGCAGGATCGACGAGCCGGTGGTCGTAAAGCCGGAGACCGTCTCGAAGAACGCGTCGATAAAGCGCGGGATATCGCGGTTGATCACGAACGGCACGCAGCCGAACAGACTGATAAAAAGCCAGCTCAAAGCAACGGAAACAAAGCCCTCTTTGGCAAAGAGCTCGCCCCGTTTTCCGCGTCCGAGACACATGACCGCGCCCGCAAGGAACGCGGCGGCCCCGACGGCGAAAAACGACCACGCTTCCCGCTCGCCGTAGATCAGGCCGACGGCGCCGGGCAGCAGCATCAGCGCGCCCTCGACGCGCAATACAGCGCCGATTACGTAGATTATGACCGAAAAATTCATACGTTTTCTCTCTTATGCAAGAATATCGCTCACGTCGTTCAGATGCTTGTGGCTCGTGACGACGATCACGCTGTCGCCCGCCCGGATCGTATCTCCGCCGCCGGGAATGATGATCCTGCGCGCGCGGCTGATGCCGCAGATCAGAACGTTGTCTTTGAGTTTCATTTCGCTGAGCGGAACGCCGATGAGCGGCGCGTCCTCACGGATCTTGAATTCCAGCGCCTCGACCTTGTCCTCGATCAGCTTATACAGATTTTCCACGTTGCTGCCGACGGCGTTCTGCTTCGCGCGCACGAACTGCAGGATGTATTCCGCGGTGATGCTGCGCGGGTAGACCACGCTGTCGAGGTCGAGCTTCGCGATCACGCTGTCGAACGCAATGCGGTTGACCTTGGTGACGGTTTTTGCGCCGGAAACCTCCTTGACGAACAGCGAAAGCAGGATATTTTCCTCGTCGATGCCGGAGATCGCGACAAACGCGCCCGTTTCTTTGACGCCCTCTTCGAGCAGCAGCTTTTTATCGGTGGCGTCGCCGTTGATGACGATCGCGGACGGAAACTTTTCACTCAGCTCCTCGCAGCGGGCGCGGTCGCTCTCGATGATCTTCACGCCGACGCCGTGATTCAGAAGCTGCTCGGCAAGGTAATGCGTCATCATGCCGCCGCCCACGATCATCGCCGTGGGCACCTTGTGCGTGTCGATCCCGATGTGCCGGAAAAAACGCTGTGCGACGCGCGGCTCGATCACGATCGAAACCTTGTCGCCGGTCCTGAGCTCAAAATGGCCGGAGGGAATAAAAAACTCCCCGCCGCGTTCGACCGAGCAGACCAGCAGATTCTTTTCGATCTTCGTCCTGACGTAGGTCAGGTTTTTCCCGTCGAGCACCGACCCCTCCGGAATGCGGAAGGTCAACTGCTCGAGCCGCCCCTTGGCAAAGGTGTTGATCTCGATCGCCGAAGGGAACCGCAGAAGGCGCGCGATCTCCGACGCCGCCGCGTATTCCGGGTTGATGATCATCGAAAGCCCGATACGGTCGCGGATAAAAGCGTTCTCTTTCAGGAACATCGGGTTCCGCACCCGCGCGATCGTTGCGCAGCGCGGATTTTTGCCCGCAAACAGGCAGGAAAGCAGATTCTGCTCGTCGGAGCCCGTAACGGCGATAAACACGTCCGCATCCTCGATGCCCGCTTCGGATAGATCGGCGTTGTTCAGTCCGTCTCCGACCATGCAGAGCACGTCGTACTCGTCGCCGATCTGGCTCAGGCGTTCCTGGTCCGTGTCGAGGACCGTGACGTTATGCCCCTCGCCGCAAAGATCTTCGGCAAGCGTCGCGCCGGTTTTGCCCGCGCCGATAATGATGATATTCATGCTTTCCCGTTCTCCTTCATCCACGCGATCGTATCGGCAAGAGACTGCCGCGCGCCCATCGGCGCGTAACCGAGCTCCCGCGTCGCCTTCTCATGGGAAAAATTACAGTTATCCTTGAGCTTCCTCACGGTATAGCGGGTGAACAGCGGCTTCGCGCCGGAAAGGCTGTAATACAGCTCCATCACCGGCGCGGCGGCGCGCATCAGACCAGCGGAAAGCGTGATTTTCGGCGCGCCGAAGCCCATGATATCGTTGACGATGCGCACAAAAACGTCCACGCTGACGCGCTCGCCGGAAAGAATGTAGCACGCGCCGTCCCGCCCTTTTTCGGCGGCGGCGACGGTTCCCTTCGCCACGTCGCGCACGTCCACGAAGTTGTACGCGCCGAAGTTCATCGTCACGGGGAACCTGCCCGACATAAACATTTTCAGCCCTTCGCCCATGCTCGAGCCTTTGAAATCATAAGGACCGGTACACGCCGACGGATGCAGGATCACAACCTCCGTCCCGCCGTGATTGTCGAGGAGATACTGCGTCGCGGCGGCCTTGCTCTTCGCGTAAGCGCCGACGAGCTCGTCGGGGGCGAAATGCGTCTGTTCAACCATGGTCTCGCCCTCGGGCAGAGGCTTCAGGGCGTCGACCGTGGACATATAAACGAGCCGCCGTACGCCGCAGGCCCTGCAGGCGCGCAGCACGTTTTTCGTGCCCTCGAAATTGATCGCCCACGTACGCTCTTCCCGGCCCTTGCCGATCTCAACCGAACCCGCCACGTGATATACGGTATCCATGCCGCGGAAAGCAGCCGCAAGCGATCCGGGGTCCGTTACGTCGCCGAATGCGGTATCACATGCGAGACCGTCGAACAGTTGATTCTTTTTTCGCAGCAGGATCGTTACGTCCGCTCCGCGTGAAAGCAGCTCCAGCAGGATCGCGTATCCCACATGCCCCGTCGCGCCGGTAAGAAGACATTTTTTTCGATCGGACATAACGACACTCTCCCAGTATATTTTTTTTATATCATAGCAGATTGTGTATTATTTGGCAATAGGAAATTCTGAGTTTGTCGGGTCGGCGCCCTCCGCGGATATCGGGGATCGGATATCGTGCCGAAACCACGGCTGAAATCATAGAATCTACTCGCGCAATCGTGAGAGAGCAAGAATCATGAATGATACAAACACATTCACGAGATCCGATACCCGATATCCGAAATACTGATTTGCGGGGCGCAGCGCACATCGACAAATCAGAAGTTAAAAAACGACGGCGGGGCCGAAGCCCTGCCGTCGTCTGTTTTAATTGAGAATTACGCTTTCTTTCCGCCGGTGAAGATCGCCTTGATGGAGGCGATCAGCCTCTGGAAGAACAGGATCAGTCTCTGGAAGAAGCTCATGCCCGCGATCACTGTCGGTTTCTCGCTGGGTTTCGCTTCAACGAACTGCATCACATACTTAATCAGATTCTTCGGGTTCTTCGATTCTTCCTTCAGATTGTTGAAGAAGTCCATGATCGTGATTCCGCCCATGCCTTCGAGCCGGTCTGCGACCTCGCCGGAGAGCGGCGCGACGTATTTGAGCAGAACGTAGATCAAGCTCATCGCCCTGTCGGGCGCGTTCTTTTCGATCGCGATATCATAGAGTCCCATGATCATGTTGCGGATCGTCTCGCGGTCGAAGGTATCGGTCTGGCTCTTCATTCCGAGCCAGTTCGCGACGTTGCTGATGTTCTCCTGCATGAAGACGGTATCCATCACGAAGGTCAGCAGCACGGTCAGCAGGTCTGCGCCGCTGCCGGTGCCGATGCGGACGATCGGGTTCGTGCGGTCGTTCGACGCGGAGTTGAACGCCGTGATCTGACCTGCGCACAGCATCGAAAGATCGAGCGGCGGGAACTTGATATACAGGCCGTCGGTGACCTCGACGCCCGCGTTGCCCTGCAGTGCGTCCTCCGCGACGGTGCCGGTGGTGAACGAGCCGAGAAGCTGGTTGATCAGCGTATTGAAGTCAACGTTCAGCGGCAGCGACAGGTTCAGCGGGATGTTCATCAGCTTGATGTTGTTCAGGATGCCGTTCACGAACGGAAGCACGTCAAGCACCGGGCTGAGGATATCCAGCAGCACGTACGCGAAGTGCGCGATGTTGTTGACGATGTCGTTGATCGTGCCGACCGAGATGACGAACATCAGGTTCGGGATGATATCAAAGATCGTACCGATCGGATCGGCAAGCGCGGCGTTCAGCAGGTTTCTGACCGGCTGGATGATATCGTGGACCATCTCGATCGCGCCGAGCGGCGCGCCCTTATGGTTGGTGGGATCCATCGCGAGCGCCGCCTTCGTGCCGGTGATATCGACCGGCGTCGTGTGGTTCCTGAGCTTCGACGCCACCGAGCTGAAGGACGAGATGCCGGTCATGCCGAGCGCCTCGTACAGCGGGATGATCGCGTAGTGATAGACCTGATACATCGGGATGGTCAGCAGGCCGTCGGGATGCGCCGCACTGGTGAACACGTTGAGGTTCCTGCCCAGCAGCAGCCGTTCGAGCAGCAGGCTCATGGGCGAAAGCAGGGCTTCCAGCGCGTTGAAGAAGACTTCCTGCCGGGTGATCTTGACCTCGGTACCGGAAGCGTTCTCATAGCTTCTGCCGGCGACCGCGGTCTCGACCTCGGGATCCATGCCCCAGTCGACCGCCACCTTCGTGGTCTTATCGACCGTCTCGGTCTCATAGACCGGGTTGCCCTGATCGTCGAACACGGGCTCGCCGTTGACGACCTTCTGGACCTTGTTGCCCTCGCCGTCGGTGATGAACTGCTCCTGCGTCGCCCAGATCGGGTTGTTGTCGCTGTCAAAGAGCGGGTTCCCGTCGCCGTCCGTCGCCTGGACGCGTTCGCTCTTATAGAACATATCCTCGGTGATCGAATTATCGGTCAGCGGTTTCAAGCGGATCGAGTCGCTCATCTCGCGGAGCACCTCGGGCGCCTGGCTGAAGGTCGCGTCGCCGAAATCATACTTGGTGTAAATGTTATACGCCAGCGTATTATACAGCGTGCGGCAGTCGTACTGCACGTCGAACGCAGCCTTCATGATCTCCTTGAGGTCGACGTTGCGCTGGATCTTCTCGAGCGAGGTATAGATGCCCGCCGCGATCTTGCTGAGGATATCGTTGGTGAACAGGTTGTCGTCCAGCAGGCCCTCGAGAACGTTGTTCACGGAACCGTAGCCGAGCATGCGCAGCACGTTGTTGACGATCTCGGTGATGTTGGCGACGGAATCCTCGGCGTTCTCCTCGGTCCAGTACTCGGTATACTTGACGGCGGAGCCGAACTTCTTATGCTTGGGCTTGCCGTTGCGGTCGAGCAGGACCTTCTGCTGATAATCGGGATAGGCGAGGGCGTAGACCTTGCCGTAAAGGCTTGTATAATCGATCGTGCTGGTCTCGTTGGGCTGCAGCAGCTCGGCGAGCGCGCACAGCGCCTCTTCGGGATGGAAGACGATATTGTTGATGACCCGGTTGATCGTCACGCTCTGCAGGCGCGAGGTATCGACGCCGGGGATCGTGATATTGATGCCGCCGTTGCGCTTCCACGGGGACAGGAAGCAGTCGAGCAGGCTCGGCTCAAGCCAGCCGCCCTGTTGGGCGTAGTTGGTGGACATGATGCCGTAGAGGATATAGCGCAGCAGATACAGCAGGACCTGGCCGGAATCGACGGGGTCGTAATGCACGTCCGCAAACGTTCCCGCGCCGAGAGGCGAGCTGAAAGAGGAGATCAGGGTGCCCGCTTCCCAGAGCTTCGCGTCCTGTATCGCGGGCAGCTTGACGACCATGGTCTTTGCAAGGTTTTCGTCCGCGGTGGTCTGCGTCGGGTCGTCCTTATGTACGAAGATCGGCGCGCCGAAGGGATCGTAGCCCGCGACGATCGGCGCTTCGAACAGATCGGGCTTGAGCGTCTGGATGAATTCCAGAATGCCGTTGATCGAAGTGATGTCAGCTCCCTTGAGGAAGTCTGCAAGTTTCTCGTAAAGGTCGCCGCCGCTGAGCAGCTTGATACCGGGCTTCCACGCGCCCCAGAAAAGACTCAGACGCAAAGTGATCTGATCGCCGGGAATTCGATGGCATGCATATTCAACAAAGCCGTGATAGCTCGAATTGCCGCCGTTATAGCGCAGCAGCGAACTCAGATTGACCAAAATCTCAGAGATCGCCTGAATCGGGTTTTCAAGCACGTACTCCTCAACCCAGTCAAGAATGGGATCGAGCAGCGCGTTCAGATACTGGTTCACCGGCAGCGCGTTGTACTGGCTGACGGTTTTTGCGCCGTAGAAAGGCGTAATGCCGAGTGCGTCAAGCAGCGGAGCCACAAGGACCTCATAGAGCTTCACCGCGTCGATGTACCCCTTCAGGTTCAGTCCGATCAGAGGAACTTCGACGGTAGGCAGATCCTTGTCGGTCAAAAGAGGCTTCAGCAGCGGAATGACGCCGTAAAGAGACGCCGTCATCGCTTCTTTGAAACGGTCGCGGCTGCCGTTGACCTGCCATGCCTGCGAGATGGTTTCCCACATCTCATCGGTCACATCGTCCCATGCATGTTCACGCACATACTTAAAGCCGGACTTTTTCTGTTCCCAATACGATGTGTTGAACATATCGTAAATCGTTTTGAACTTGTTCCGTGTCACGGAATCCCAGCAGTTCACGACGTCATAGGGATAAATATAGATATTCTGATCGTTAAGGATATAGAGGATAACGTCCTCAACGCCCTTGAGGTCGGATTCCGTAACCGCGTTGATTGTGTTGTAGAGGTTCGTCCCGAGATATTCAACACCCTTCGCTGCATCCACGACGGTCTCTTCCACAAGTCCCACAAGAAGATCGTAAATCTTCTCAAAGATCATTGTCGGGAACCGGTCGGTATACAGCAGCGACTTGATGAGCAGCTGCAGCAGCTCCTTCGCGGTGTTGTAATTCACGCCGTACTCCGCGCCGTAGATCGGCGTGCCCGCGAAGCGGCCGGAATCGAACTTGGTGATACCGCTGATGACCTGCGCGACCTTCGGGTCGGTCAGCATCGCGTCGATCGTGCCGGTGATCTGACTCATGCGGTTCGCCGTCAGCGAATAGGGATTCTTGCTTTCGGACTTATCGTCGTAACGGACGTTTTCGCGGTAACCGTAAAGCTGCGGGTAGTCGAGGCCCGCTGCGACCGCCTGGTCGTAGGTGTAATTCCCGCGGTAGGTATTATACTGGCTGAGGATCCAGTAGTATTTGTTGCCGAACGCCGCTTCGATCAGCTCGGTGGAATAGCCGCGCGCGGCGACCGCATTCATCGCGGCGTCCATGTCCGCGCTGTAGAAACGCGCGTCCTCGCTGGAGAGCAGCGCCGGATTCGGGGTGCCGCCGCCGACCGTGGCATAAAGCCCCTCCGCAGCTTCGTTCAGCGCGGAAAGCTCATTGAACGCGGTGTTCTCGATATCTCTGGTCGACGTCACCTTATAGTAATCGCTGTCGAGCACATAGCGCGGCTTCGTGCCGGACTCGTCGTACTCGCGCACGTGCTTCCACTCATAGACGAATCTCGTTTTGTAGAAGCTGGGATAGGTCGTGGTCGCCGTCTGGAAGCCGCCTCTCTCTTTAAAGAGGTCGATCATCACGGTCTCAACGTCGGTCTCAACGGTGAAGATGAACGTATGGAACCAGTTCGCGTTGTTCACGACGCCGCCGTTGCCGAGATAATAGTTGACCAGCGCTTCGGCGTTGAAGAAGGAATACTCATCCGTCCAGTTGCAGCTGTCGAGGAACGCGGCGGCCTGATCGCGGACGATCTCTTTGATCGCCGTGATCACCGCGGAATCAAGGCCGGAAGCGGAAAGATGCGCCATGTCGAGGTCGGCGATATTGACGTTCGCCTTCGCGAGGACCGCCTCCTGCACGGCGGAATAACAATAGCCGGCAAGAACGCCGTAATCGGCGTCGGAAAGCGTCTCTTTGCGCAGGATGTCGGTCATAACGACCGCATCGCTCTTATCAAGATGCGGCGGGACGATCTCCGCGAGCTCCGCCCAGATCTGCTTCGGGGTCTTGCCGTGGTTGGGCAGCGCCTCGAGATCGTAGTTCGCCAGCGCGCGCTCTTCGGGCGAGGAATCCGCAGTGGTCACGCCGGTCACGGGATCGTTGAAGACGATATCCTTGACCGCGACGTAGAACAGCGTGGACTTCGCGCTGTTCATATCGAACTGCGGCGCGGCGACCACGTTGCCCGCGGCGTCGTAAACGGCGGGCTTCGTCACGGTGATCGAATCCACGGCGATCGCCTCAAGGATCGCGGGATCGTCGGCGGGCGTGGGACGGAACGCGTATACGCGGCCGTTCTGGTCGACGTCGACGTAGCTCGAGCCGGAAATGACGCGCCAGAAGATCTTGCCGTTGCTGACGTTCTGCGGCATGACCGTCGCCTGCAGCCGCAGATAGCTGTATTGATCGATCGTAATAATATCGTCGGAGCCCTGGTCGATCAGCACGTTCGTGGGCGCGACGTACAGCTTCGTGCCGTCGTCGTTCGTCCGCACAAGGTGCGCCGAACCGCTCATCTGCGGATAGATCTTCGACTTGACGATCTTGGCGATCTCTTCGGTATTATAACCGCCGACGCCGTACTGATACGATTTGACGTCGTTGACGATCGCATAAAACGCCTGCGCCGCCCGCGTGATCAGACCGTAGCCGTCCAGACTGTAGTTGTCCTTCGCCGTGACGGAATGCTTGTAGGCGACGGTGTTTCCCTCGTCGCTCCAGTCGTCCGTCTCGTTGACGACGGTGTAGTTGTTGAGGTCCTTGACGTAGTATTCCCTGTTGTTGTCAAGCTCATTGCTGCCGTCTTTGAGGGCTGTGATGAACTTGGCGTACTTATCCTCCGCGGCGACCGCGGACATGCCGCAGACAAGGGAGGAAGCGATCATCAGCATCGCAAGGAATACGCTCAGGACCTTTTTGGTCATCTTCATAAGAACATCTCCTTCTGCTTCTTACGTGGTGGACGCCCCCGAGGGGCCGGATCTCATACCGAAAGGGCATACTGCCCCCTTTCGATAACGACTCTAATACCAATTATACGGAATATGAAACAATCTGCAAGCGACAAATATATCATTATTGTCTATTATTATATATTATATCCCTTGCATGTTTATCGTCGAAAAATAATTAACAAACCTGTCGGATATTTACCATATTTTTTCTGTCAAAGCGTAAAATTTGCAGGGGGAAAAACATATTTTTGTAACAGTTTATTCATCGGAAAATCCATTGAAATACTGATCTGCGAGGCGTTCCGCGCCTCGACAGATCAGTATTTG
>JAFRTA010000183.1 GCA_017427315.1 Clostridia bacterium | reverse complement strand
TAACTTCAACCAAAGGAGTCCTCATCATGAAACTCAGAGCGCCGAGCGTTCCGCTCATTACGATCGACCCTTATTTCAGCATCTGGAGCAACTCCGACCGGCTCAACGAGAGCGAGACCACCCATTGGACGGGAGCGAAGCAGCCCCTGACTGGCGTCGTTTACGTAGACGGGGAACCCTTCGTCTTCATGGGCGTGAAAGAAGGCGTGCCCGCGATGGAGCAGACGAATCTCGAAATCTCCGCCTGCACGAGCAGTTATTCTTTCAAAAACGGGAAAATCGTTCTGACCGCGGAGTTTACATCGCCCCTGCTGCTCGATGATCTCGATATCGCCTCGCGGCCCGTTTCTTATCTGAAAGTATTCGTCGGTTCCGCAGACGGCGAAGAGCACAGGACCCGTCTTGAGATTACGATGGACGACAGCGTGTGCCTCAACCGGAAATATCAGTATCCCACGGAGTATAAAACGCTCGCGGTGCCGGGCATGACCGGCGGCAGGGTCAGCGCAAAGAATCAGCATATCCTGAACCGCAGCGGCGACGACCTGCGCATCGACTGGGGCTACGCCTATCTCGTCACGAATGCGCCGGACGCGGCGTCGGAGAGTGTGGATTACAGCCATGAATACGGGATACCCGCCCACGACGTCCGTCTGACGGTGAACGGCGGCGACGCGCTGTTTGTTTTTGCATACGACGATGTGCGCTCGATCCAGTATTTCGGCGAAAACCTCACGTCCTACTGGAACCGGAACCGCAAGACGATTATTTCCGCGATTGCCGACGCCCTCGCCGATTACGACGAGGTAAAGGCCCGCTGCGACCGGCTTGCGGACGACCTGCGCGCCAAGTGCCGCAGCGAGAAGTACTGCGAGCTGCTTTCGCTTGCCTACCGGCAGGCGATCGCGGCGCATAAAATCGCCGTCGACCGTGAGGGGAACGTGCTGTTCATTTCAAAGGAGTGCTATTCCAACGGGTGCGCGGCGACCGTCGACGTGACGTATCCTTCGATCCCGCTGTTCCTGCTGTATAATCCGGAGCTTGTGAACGGCATGCTGCGTCCGATTTTCAAATTCGTGCATTCGGGAGAATGGTACTATGAATTCGCGCCGCACGACGCGGGGCAGTATCCGCTCGTGAACGGTCAGGTCTACGGCGACAGGACCTGTCCGCAGAATCAGATGCCCGTGGAGGAATGCGGCAATATGCTCATTGCCGTGACCGCGGCGGCGCTCGCCTCGCACGACCCGGGCTTCGCGCAGGAGCATTGGAGCGATCTGCAGAAGTGGACGGATTTTCTGATGAAGTACGGCCTCGACCCGCAGAACCAGCTCTGCACCGACGATTTTGCGGGGCATCTGGCGCACAACTGCAATCTCGGGATCAAGGCGATCATGGGCATCGCCGCTTTCGGGATCCTGAACAATATGTGCGGCAGCCAGCGCGAGGGCGAGAAATATCTCGGCGCCGCGCGGGAAATGGCGGTTTCGTGGATTCTGAACGCCCACGACGACGAGACCGTCTTTCGCCTCGCGTTCGACCGCCCCGGCTCGTGGTCGATGAAATACAACGCCGTGTGGGACAGGATCTTCAACACCGGCATTTTTCCCGAGAAAACCTTCGAGAAGGAAATCGCGCTGCATATCGAAAAGCATCTGAACAGGTTCGGCCTGCCCCTCGACAACCGCGCGGATTACACGAAATCCGACTGGCTGCTCTGGACGGCGGCGATGGCGGGGGACGAGGCGCAGTTCGACGCGCTGGTCGATTCGCTCTGGAACGCTTATCACGAGAGCGAATCCCGGGTGCCGCTGACGGATT
>JAFRTA010000182.1 GCA_017427315.1 Clostridia bacterium | reverse complement strand
GCCTGTTACCGCTGGATCGAGCGCATCGTGCGCGAGGCGAAAAAGGAGGGCGCGTTCGTGTTCGCCTGCACGCACCACCCGCTGGTGCCGCCCGTGCCCGCCTACAAGATCGGCGGCACGCCGCGCAATATGCGCAATCCCTACGTCTGCCACACGCTCGCGGATATCGGCGTCTCCCTGGTCTTCAGCGGACACACGCATTTTACGAATATCGCTTTCGGCTCCTCCGACCGCGGGAACGTGCTCTGCAATGTCACGACGCCGTCGATCTGTTTCCTGCCGCCCGCGTGGCGTCTCGCCGAGCTCGAGCCCGAAACACACAGGCTGCGCCTCACGACCGTCCCGAGCGCGAAGACCGACGCGATGAAGGTCGAAGAAGCCACCCTGCGGGAGCATTTCGTCAAAGAATTCATCGGCGACCAGAGAAGAAAGATCGCCGCGCTGCCCCACGGTCTGGGCGATATCGCGCTGAATATGAAGGTGAAGCATCTCTATCCGCTTTGCAGAAAAGCGGCCGGGCTGACGAAGGCGGAATACGAGCAGATCGCCGACCGCACGATCTTCGATATCATTATGGACGCGGCGATCAATATGCAGGCGGGCGACGGGAAATACACCCCCGACACGCCGGTCTACAAATTCATCATGGGACTTTGCGCCGTGATCGACAGCGTGCTCGGCGCGCAGCCGTTCTTCCCGATCGAGAAAAAGCTGCAGGGCTATTCGATCACGCAGATCGTCGAACCGATGCTTTATAAAAAAGGCGTACCCGACGGCGACGCGGACTTTATTTTCGACCGTCTGCCCGACGAAGGGGCCGCGCCGGCGTTCCCGAGCCGCGCAGGCGACGCGCTGATGCTCCTTCTGAGCGCCGCGGCGATCCTTTTGTCGCCGCTCTCGCCGATCGCCGCTTCGCTTGCGCTGCCGGTGATGACGCTGCGCAAAAAGATAAAACTCCGCAAAGCGCCGCCGCGCCCGGAGCGTTACTGATATCGCTCAAAACCCGGAGCAAAGGAGGCTGACGCCATGGCGGACGAAGAAAAACGCGAAAAAGAGGAGCTGTCGGCTGACGGCGGGACCCGCGCCGAAGAACGGCTTTTATACGATCCTTTATTCGAAACGCCGCCGGACACCGTGATCCGCGACACGCCCGGAAAGGGCTTTTTCGGCAAAGCCGCGGTCAAGAAAACGGTTTTTGTGATGGTGCTGTCATTATTCGTCGGCGTTTCGATCGCGCTGAGCTTCCATTCATTGACCAAGCCGCGTTTCAAATATGAAGATGCGGAGGGCGGCCTGATGCTCGCGGAATTCAACGCGGAAAAGACGGACGCCGTGCTGGAGATCGGGCCCGTCTTCCGTGAAGACGGCGCGGTCACGGAAGGAAAAACCGTCAGCGTGCGCCCGTTCGCGGTCTGCGGCAACGAAACGACGGCGTATATCCTGATCGGCAAAGACGTCCGGGAGATCCCGAACACGGCGTTTTACAACTGTTCCGCGCTGCAGGCGGTGATCGTCGATCCCGCGAACCCGAACTACCGCTCCGAAGGCGGCGTTCTGTACCGTACGGAAAACGGATCGCCGGCGGAGCTGATGCTTTACCCCGCTCGGAATTATCTTTACCGCGCCCTTCTCGCGCTCGGCGAAGCCGCGCCGGGAACAGCGGAAGAAGCGCGCGCCCTCGCGAAACGCGCCGCGGAGCTGGATGGGAAAAGCGGGAAATGGCTTGCGTCGGCGGAAGAAAACTATCCCGCCTGCGACGCTTCCGGGTTATCGGAAAGCGAAACGGCGGCGCTGTCCGCCGCGCTGAAATATGAGATCCCGGCAGGCGTGACGAGGATCGGCGAAATGGCGTTCGCGGAATGCGGGACGCTGTATGAGATCACGATCCCCGAGGGGGTGCGGACGTTTTCTTCCATGGCGTTCTTCAAATGCGGGAACCTGCGCGCGCTGCGCATCCCCGACTCCGCCGAGGAGATCGGCTCCGACGCGTTCTCCTACTGCGAAAAGGTCCCGTATATCTTCATTCCCTCCGGCGTGAAGCAGATCGGCCATCACGCCTTTTTCGGCTGCGGCGGCGTTTCCGAGGTCTATATGTCGTGCGGGGAAAACGATCTGCCCGATCTCGGCCAGGACTGGCTCCCGCAGCGGAAAAAGCTGTTTATGCATAACGTCCCGATCGTATACAACGCCGAAAGGAGGGACGGCAGATGAGCGGAAAATTCAAACGGTTCGTCACCGACGCAAGGGAACACTGGAACGTTCCCGACACGGCGAACGGCAAATACGTCTGCGGAAAAGAGTATCTGTACGTCTTTTTCGGCGTGGCGGCGAACTACGCCGCGCAGGCGCCGTTCCGGTATATCGGCTTCGCCGCGTCCTGCTACCTGATCATGTATCATTACGCGCTGCCGTATCTCTCGTTTTCCGTGATCGCGCTGATCGGCCTGCCCCTCTCGTATCTCTGGAACCTGCTCGACTGGTTTGTGACGGACAATCTCGGCATCCTGCCGAAGCGCACCGAACGGCGGCTGGACGCTCTGTATCTCTCCGTCGCCGCGGCGGGGCTGCTGCTTCTTATTTTCGACGCGTCGAAGCTGTTTCCCCCGGGCAGCGGCCTGATCACCGCGCTGGACGGTCTGAGCGGCATCAACGCCAGATCCTTTTTCAAGGTGTTCGGCGTGCAGCTCCTCGTCAACGGCTGGGGCGGCGCGCGCAATATCTTCTGGCGCAAAAAGCTCGTGCCGAAGCACGGCAGATATAAATTCAGCCTTTACGCCAACGTGATCCAGAAATCGGTCATGATCGTGCTGCTGGGTTGGCTGCCCGCGTATAAAATTCCGGATGTGAACGAGCGGCTCTGGATCGCCTATCTTCTGTTCTCCGCCTTTTCGATGTTCGATTTCAGCAACCGGCTCGAATCCTGCTCGGAGAACATCAGCCCGAATTCCCAGGAACGGATCTTCATGCGCGCATATCCCATCAAGATCTGCCATCTGCTCAATTCGGTGATCACGACCGTCGTCCCGCTGCTCGGTTCATTCGACGACATCAACTTTTACCGGTACATCCTGCCGGGCATCTTTCTGCCCTGCGCCGCTCTGACGATGGTCTTCGCGGGAAAATTCAAAGAGCGAATCCCGCAGCCGCCGCTGGAGAAGAAACAGCAGATCCCGTTCTGGTACGGCATTTTTCAGGTCATGCGCAACAAATACCGCTGGCTGAATATGTTCTCGACGCTGCTGGACACCCTCGGCAACGGCATGCTCGATATCGTGACCGTCATCATGCTTTATACGATGCGTCTTTCCGGCGCGGAATACAGCGTGGTCATGGGCGTTCTTCTGTTCCGAAGCACGATCCCGACCTTCTTCGCGCCGTGGTTCATCAAACGCTTCTCGTTCAAAAAGCTGCGCATTTTCCGCGAGGTGATCGAATCGCTGCACTGCGTGATCTGCATCCTTGCGCTGCTGTTCCTGGGCGGGAACATCCGTCTTTGCGGGATCGTGATGTTCATTTCCTACTGGATGCGCGACTTCATCGGCGAGATCCCGAAGGTCGCGGAGCGGGATATGAACATCCGCCTGTTCGATTACCAGATGTATCTTTCCGGCGAACGGCTCGAGGGCTTCTCAAACATCTTCGGCTGGTTCGTCTCGCCGATCGCCACGCTCGTCGGGCTGATCATCCCCCTGCTGATCCTCCGGCACGGCTTCAACGCCGACTGGAACATCCTGTTCTTCGACAGCGTGCGGTTCAATATCCTCGCCGTTCCGCTGGCGTTCGACCTCGCAGGCCATCTTCTGATGATGGTGCCGTATTTCTTCTGGGATTACAACATCGAACAGCACGAGTACGTCATCCGCGTGCTCAAGCAGCGGGAAAAGCTCGCCCGGGAGGGGTATTTTCCCGCGGAATACGACGGCTCGCTCTCGTTTGAAGCTCCCGGGAAGCTGCACGCGCATATCCCCGAGGAGCACGCCGCCGGCGCGCCGCAATGACGCGCG
Source organism: Clostridia bacterium (assembly GCA_017427315.1). Lineage (GTDB taxonomy): Bacteria > Bacillota > Clostridia > Oscillospirales > Acutalibacteraceae > RGIG2774. The sequence goes on along the minus strand of JAFRTA010000182.1, from coordinate 575 downwards.
AGGACATTTTTATCCATATTGCAAACAATTCCCATTTTTTTATTGATTATTAAAAATCATCGTGATATAATCAATAGGTACGAAAACAATATACATTGAAATTTTATCACTTGAGAGGTTGATTACTGTGACGTACGACGTTGCCGTGATCGGCGCGGGCGTGACCGGCGCGATGACGGCGAGATATCTTTCCGCCTACCGTCTTAAGACGGTGCTGATCGAAAAATTCAACGACGTGGCGATGGGCACGACCAAGGCGAACAGCGCCATCGTGCACGCGGGCTTCGACGCGATTCCCGGCACGCTCAAGGCAAAGCTCAACGTAAAGGGCACCGCGATGATGCCCGGCGTCTGCCGCGAGCTGAACGTGCCGTTCAAAAACAACGGCTCGCTGGTCGTCGCATTTTCGGAAGAAGAAATGGCGACCGTGCGCAAGCTCTATGAGCGCGGCGTCGCCAACGGCGTGCCGAGGCTTTCGGTCATCGGGCGGGACGAGCTTCGCGCCATTGAGCCGAATATCAGTCCCGACGCGGTCGGCGCTCTGCGCGCGGACAGCGCGGGCATCGTGTGCCCCT
>JAFRTA010000181.1 GCA_017427315.1 Clostridia bacterium | reverse complement strand
TCCTGCCCCGGTTTTCCGCCGTTTCCGCCGGCGGAAACGCTCCGATGCGCATCTCATTTTTTAACTTGACGAAAATAAATATATATTGTATAATATAGTGATTTATTTATAAAATAATTACAACATATTGATTTTTTGGAAAGGACCCAGCAATGCCGAAAAAGAAAGAATACTCCAACGACAGCATTACCCAGCTCAAAGGCGCCGACCGCGTCCGCAAACGCCCCGCCGTTATCTTCGGGTCGGACGGTCTGGACGGCTGCCAGCACGCGGTCTTTGAGATCATCTCAAATTCCATCGACGAGGCAAGAGCGGGTTTCGGGAATAAAATCATCATTACCCGATTCCTCGACCGGTCCGTCGAGGTGCAGGATTTCGGACGCGGCATGCCCGTCGACTGGAACGAAAAAGAACAGAAATACAATTGGGAGCTGCTGTTCTGTGAAATGTACGCGGGCGGCAAATACGACAGCGAGGGCGGCAGCTACGAGTTCTCCCTCGGTCTGAACGGCCTCGGCCTGTGCTCCACGCAGTACGCCTCGGAGTATATGGACGCGGAGATCCATACCGGCGGCTATCAATACGAGCTGCATTTCGAGCACGGTGAAATCGCGGGCGAAATGAAAAAAACGCCGTATGAGAAACGGGATACGGGCACGCGCATCAAGTGGCGCCCCGACCTCAAGGTCTTCAAAGATATCGCCGTTCCGCTCGACTATTACAAAGACGTGCTGCGCCGTCAGGCGGTCGTGAACGCGGGCGTGAAACTGATCCTGAAAAACGAGACGTCGCCCGGCCGCTTCGAGACGTTCGAGTTTTTATACGAAAACGGCGTCGTCGACTACGTCAAGGAGATCGCCGCAGGTTCGGAATTCACCCCCGTGCAGTTCTGGCAGACCGAGAAAACCGGCAGGGACCGCGAGGATCTCGCCGCCTATAAGGTAAAAATCAACGCCGCGGTCTGCTTCTCGAACAAGGTCGTACTCAAGGAATACTACCACAATTCGAGCTGGCTCGAGCACGGCGGCGCGCCGGAGACGGCGGTCAGAAACGCGTTCCGCGCGCAGATCGACGCCTATCTCAAACAGCAGAACAAATACACCAAAGCGGACGGGCGCATCACGTTCCAGGACGTGGAGGACTGCCTGATCATCGTCGTCTCCTCGTTCTCGACGCAGACCTCCTACGCGAACCAGACGAAAAAGGCGGTCACGAACAAATTCATTCAGGACGCGATGACCGAGTTCTTCCGTCATCAGCTCGAGGTCTATTTCATCGAAAACAAGGCGGAAGCGGACAAGATCGCCGATCAGGTGCTCATCAACATGCGCTCGCGCGTAAAAAGCGAGAAGATGCGCGTCGATATCAAAAAGACGCTTTCCACCGGCAAGGAGATGCTCAACCGCGTAGAAAAATTCGTCGACTGCCGTTCCAAAGACGTAAACGAGCGCGAGATCTTCATCGTGGAAGGCGATTCGGCGCTCGGCGCGTGCAAGCAGGCGCGGGATTCCGCGTTCCAGGCGGTGATCCCCGTCCGCGGCAAGATCCTGAACTGCCTGAAAAGCGAATACGGCAAAATTTTCAAAAACGAAATCATCACCGACCTTGTCAAAGTCCTCGGCTGCGGCGTGGAGGTACAGACCAAGCAGAAGGATATGTATTCCTTCTCGCTCGACAACCTGCGCTGGAGCAAAGTCATCATCTGTACCGACGCCGACGTGGACGGTTATCACATCCGCACGCTGATCCTCACGATGATCTACCGGCTGATGCCCACGCTCATCACCGCGGGCAAGGTGTTCATCGCCGAATCGCCGCTCTATGAAATCAATTCCGGCGACCAGACGTGGTTCTCCTATTCCGAGGTCGAAAAGGCGGCGGCGCTGGAGGAGATCGGAAAGGCGAAATACACGATCCAGCGCTCCAAGGGACTCGGTGAAAACGACGCGGACATGATGTGGCTGACCACGATGAACCCGAAGACGCGTCGGCTCATCAAAGTCGAGCCGACGGACGCCGCGGAGACCGCGCGGAAATTCGATCTCTGGCTCGGCGACGACCTGCAGGGCAGAAAAGAATTCATCTCGATGAACGGATACCGATATCTCGAGCTTGCGGATCTGAGCTGAAAGGGGGAAGACGGACATGGCAAAAAGAACTTCAAAACCGAAGAAGGACGAAAACAGGGGCGACGAGAATCCGAACGCGCACATTCAGGGCGCGGGCCTTGTGCAGGAGCAGCCGATCACCGAAACGCTCGAGCTGAACTTCATGCCCTACGCGATCAGCGTGATCCTGTCGCGCGCAATACCCGAGATCGACGGCTTCAAGCCCTCGCACCGCAAGCTTCTTTACACGATGTACAACATGGGGCTTCTCAAAGGAGCGCGCATCAAATCCGCCAACATCGTCGGCAGGACGATGCAGCTCAACCCCCACGGCGACGCGTCGATCTACGACACGATGGTGCGTCTGTCCCGCGGGAACGAGTCGCTGCTGCACCCGTTCGTCGATTCCAAGGGCAATTTCGGCAAGGCGTATTCGCGCAACATGGCTTACGCCGCCTCGCGTTACACCGAGGCGAAGCTCGAACCGATCTGTGCGGAGCTGTTCGGCGATATCGACAAGGATACCGTGGATTTCGCGCCGAACTACGATAACTCCATGCAGGAGCCGACGCTGCTGCCGGTGTCGTTCCCGAATATCCTGTGCAACTGCAATCTCGGCATCGCCGTCGGCATGACCAGCAATATCTGCTCGTTCAATTTAAGAGAAATCTGCGAGGCGACCGAAGCGCTGATCCGCGACGAACAGGCGGATATCGCCTCGATCCTCAAAGGGCCGGACTTCGTCGGCGGCGGCAAGATCCTTTACGACCACAAAACGTTCAACGAGATATACGAAAACGGCAG
>JAFRTA010000180.1 GCA_017427315.1 Clostridia bacterium | reverse complement strand
GTCCCGACGGTGGACGAGATCGCGACCGGCTACCGACAGCTCGTGCAGATGGCGCACAATAAGGGCATTAAGATTTATTTCTTCGGCAGACAGGAGTGGAAGGGCTATTCCCGCTCGTTCTACGGCTCCGCGGATTCCGACCTCGTCTGGACGCAGGAAGCCGAGGACGTGATCGTTGCGCTGAACAAATGGCTGAAATACTCGTCTCCGGGAGACGGCTACATTCCCGTGGACGCGCTGAAGGACCCGGCCGATCCGCTGCAGCTTCGCCCCGAATACACGCTTGACGGCGCGCATCTGACGCCGCTCGGCGCGCAGATCCTGGTCGACCTGATCCCGGACCATATGCTTTTCTCAAATTCTCCGCTGAAAACGATCCGTCAGTATTACGCCGAGGGCGGCGCGGATATGCAGAATTTCACACCGGAATCGAAGTATACGAAAATCACGACCACCGCGCAGGCAACGATGCCGACCATCGACGTGAGCGCCCTGATGGCAAGCACAAGACCTTCCGCAACCGCACCGGCGCCGACGCAGAACCTGCCCGCGACCGCGCCGAGCACGACGCGCCGCCCCACGACGACGATCCCGCCGACCACGAAAATCACGGTCTCAGACGCCGGCGGCGAGGTCACGGAAATCATTCTCGTACCGATAGAGGATATGCCCACGACGACCGCGCCGGTCGAGCTGGTCGAGATTTCGAACGAACCGCCCTCGGCGTCGGCCATCCGTCAGGCTCCGCAGGAGCGGATATCCGGCGGCGCGCTGGCAGGGACAATCGTTATTTCGGTGGTCACGCTTGCACTTGCGACGTTTCTGGTAATCTACCTGATGAACAGGAAGCAGCAGCAGGATTGAGTTCCGGACCGAGACACGGGACAAAAGGGCAAAGACACGAAAGACGAAAGACCAAAGATTAAAGATCGGGGCAGGGGCACAGCCTGGGATTACCGATCTCAAGTCTTCCGTCTTTCGTCTCAAGTCTTCAATTTCAAAACTCAAACCGAGGCATATTTATGGAAAACATCTCTACCGAAAAGCAGAAAACCGTACTCAGTCTGATCCAGCCGACGGGCACGCCGACGCTGGGCAATTATCTCGGCGCGCTGAAAAACTGGGCGTCGATGGCACGGGAATACGACTGCATCTTCGGCGCGGCGGACCTGCACTCGCTGACCGTGCGCACGGAGCCCGCGCTGCTGCGGAAAAGGACGCTGGAGCTTTACGCGCTGCTTCTGGCGCTGGACCTTGACCCGGAAAAGAATATCGTCTTCGTGCAGAGCCACGTGCCCGCCCATTCGCAGCTTGCGTGGATCCTCAACTGCTATACGCAGTTCGGCGAGGCGGCGCGCATGACGCAGTTCAAGGATAAATCCCAGAAAAACGCCGACAACATCAACGTGGGGCTGTTCGATTACCCCGTGCTGATGGCGGCGGATATCCTCATTTATCAGTCCGATTACGTCCCCGTCGGCATCGACCAGAAACAGCATCTGGAGCTGGCGCGGGATATCGCGACGCGCTTCAACAGCGTCTACGGCAACGTTTTCACCGTGCCCGAGCCCTTCATCGGCAAGCGCGGCGCGAGTATCAAATCGCTGCAGGAGCCGGAGAAAAAGATGAGCAAATCCGACACCAACGCGAAATCGTTTATTCTGCTGACCGACACGCCCGACGTGATCGCAAAGAAAATAAAGAGCGCGGTGACCGATTCCGAGGCGCGGGTTTATTACAGCCCCGAAAAGCCGGGCGTCGCGAACCTGATGGATATTTACAACGCCTGCACAGGCCGCACGAACGAAGAAATCGAAGCTGAATTTGCGGGAAAAGGCTACGGCGATTTCAAGGCCGCCGTCGCCGAAGCCGTGATCGAGGAGCTGCGCCCCCTGCAGGAGAAATTCAACCGCATCGTCACGGAAAAAGCCTACCTTGAACAGACCGCCGCCGACGGCGCGCAGCGCGCGGAGCGCAGAGCCAACCGCACGCTCGGGAAGGTGATGAAAAAGGTCGGGTTGTGGAAATTCTGATTTGTCGGGAGCTTTCTTATCGCGGATATCGGGGATCGGGGATCGGATATCGTGCCGAAACCGCAGCTTTGATCATATAATAAACACTGCAACGCAAACAATTGACAAAAAATATATTTAACAAGCACGATATCCGATATCCGTTACCCGAAAAAAACACCCGCGGGTCCGCCGTAC
>JAFRTA010000024.1 GCA_017427315.1 Clostridia bacterium | reverse complement strand
TCCCCCACCTATTCGGTATGCCGCGACCACGGCTATCTGACCGGCGAGCAGACGAAATGCCCGATCTGCGGCAAGGCCACCGAGGTCTACAGCCGCATCACCGGCTACTACCGCCCGGTTCAGAACTGGAACGAGGGCAAGGCGCAGGAATACAAGGACCGTCTTGTTTACAACATCGGCCACTCCCGCCTGACCCATACCGGTCCGAACCCCGCGCCGGTGGACGAGCCCGCGGCTCCCGCACAGACTGCCGCGCCTGCGGAAACGGCTCCCGCAGAGACAGAGGCCTGCGGCGATATCATCCTCTTCAAGACGCCCACCTGCCCCAACTGCAAGGCGGCGATGGCGCTGCTTGACAAGGCCGGGATCGTCTATTCCGCGGTCAACGCCAATGAGGAAAAGGAGCTGGTCGAGAAGTTCGGGATCAAGCAGGCGCCCACGCTCGTGATAATAAACGGCGATACGTTTGAAAAATACCGCGGCGTGTCCGATATCAAGGGCTGGCTGATGAAGAGATAAAACGATCCGCGGGGCGGCAAAGCCGTCCCGCAAATCATTTTATGAATGAACAATGGACAATGGATAATTAATGACGGGGCTTTGGGTCTCGCCTGTCGGCTCGGTCGGTGCTTCTGCGGCAAGCCGCAGAGATCGCCACCGGCGATCCGCACCCCCTTACCCCATTTATATATCAAGTCAAATTTACTCAAAATTGAAGTCAAATAGCCAACAGCGTCAACTGTTTTTATCATAATTATCAATTTTGATTTTTATAATAAAAAGGCGCGTCAGCGCTTTTCCGAAATTATCCATTATTCATTATCCATTGTTCATTCGTCGGAAAGGCGCAGAGCGCTTCCGGACGCACAGAATACGGAGGAAATCAGAATGTACGACATCATCGTCATCGGCGGCGGCGCAGCCGGCATGACCGCTGCGCTCTATGCGGTCCGCAACGGAAAATCCGCCCTTGTGATCGAAAAGGCGGGCTTCGGCGGGCAGATTACCCATTCGCCGAAGGTGGAAAATTACCCGGGGACGTTCTCCATGAGCGGCAACGAGTTCGCCGACGCGATGCTCGACCAGATCATGAAGCAGGGCGCCGAGATCGAATTCGAGACCGTGACCGGAGTCCGGGACGGCGGCGATACGAAGACCGTTCTCACCGAAGAGGGCAGCGAATACGAGGCGCGCGCGGTCGTGATCGCCACGGGCGTGAAGCACCGCATGCTCGGGCTTCCCGGCGAGGAGGAGCTCGTCGGCGAGGGCATCAGCTTCTGCGCGGTCTGCGACGGCGATTTCTACGCCGGCAGAACCGTCTGCGTCGCCGGCGGAGGCAATTCCGCGCTGCAGGAGGCGATCCTGCTCTCCGATAAATGCAAAGAAGTCATTCTTTTGCAGGACCTTCCCCGTTTTACCGGCGAGGAGCGGCTGCAGCAGGTCCTGTTCGCGCGGGAGAACGTCCGCGGGATCGTGAACACGAAGATCGAAGCCCTCGTCACCGAAGACGGGGAGCTGCGCGGCGTGGAGTATTCCGACCGCGATACGGGCGAGAAACAGACGGTCGCCTGCGACGGGTTGTTCGTCGCCATCGGCCTGATCCCCGAAAACGAACCCTATCGGGAGCTCGCGGAGCTGAACGCGTGGGGCTATTTCGATTCGGACGAGAGCTGCCGGACGAAGACCCCCGGCGTGTTCGTCGCGGGGGACTGCCGCTCGAAGCAGGTGCGGCAATTGACCACCGCCGTCGCCGACGGCGCGACCGCCGCCCTCGCCGCGTGCAGATATATCGACGGGATGTGAGCGGTAAATACTGATTTATCGCTCTGCGATAAATCAGTATTTACCAAGGGAGAAGGGATGAGGGAGAAGGGATAAGGGCTTGTTTAATTGATTATCTGCTTCAAAAGACGCGATAGCGTTCATTTTTCGACAATCGCGGAGAATAAACCGAGACGCAGAGCGTATCATTATCTCTCAGCCCTCATTCCTTCTCCCTCATCCCTTCGGGCGACAGCCCGATAAATCAGAATTTACAGAATAAAGAAACCGTCGGCTGCTGCCGACGGTTTCTTCGTATGGCTCGAAGGGGTTATTTCGCTTCCGCTTCGCCCTTTTTGTTCAGGATCACGTTGGTGATGATGC
>JAFRTA010000179.1 GCA_017427315.1 Clostridia bacterium | reverse complement strand
GGATAAGGGCTTGTTTAATTGATTATCTGCCTCAAAAGACGCGATAGCGTTCATTTTTCGACAATCGCGGAGAATAAACCGAGACGCAGAGCGTATCATTATCGTTCTCTCATCCCTCATTCCTTCTCCCTCATCCCTTCAGGCGACAGCCCGACAAATCAGAATTTGAACACCGTCCGTCGAGCCGAAGGGAGACGATCGTATGAAAAGGAAAAGGCTTCTGCCGTTTTTATTGTGTCTGCCGATCGCGCTGCTCGTCGGCGGATGCGGAGGAAGGGGGAGCAAAGGCTTGTTTTCGGCTTTGAAACCGGAAAAGGTCGTCGGGGACGATATTCAGGCGGAGGATATCACGGAATTCGTGTATACTTTCGAAAACATCAATTACAACGCAAAGTATCGGAGATACCGGTTTTTCACCGAAGACGGGAAGTATCTGTTTTTCCATGAGACAAGAGAGCGCCCGGACGAATACGGTCCCACGACGCCTGAGGACACGACCGCGAGCGGTACGGTCGAATTGACCGGAGAAGAATGGGACTCTTTTTTTGAGACGCTGCGCGGCGGGACCGTCAGGAAAAGAAAAGACGGTACGGAAACCGGCGGTTATGGACCGTGGACGTATCTTTACTGGAAGAACGATAAAAACAAATACCGGCAGTTTGAATTCCGCGATCCGTCCGCCCGGTTTGCCTTTGAGGCGCTCTGCGTTTCGCTGGCGGAGCGTTCCGACGGAAATTGACGGCGGCGCGAGGCGAGCGATATACTGAAAAAGCACGGGCGTCAGCCCGACAAACCCGAATTCTTTAACGTATTTTAAAAAACTACTATTTTTTCAGGAGGAAAAAACCATGGTAAAATCCGCGAAAGACATGAAAGAGAACATCCGCGTCGCGATGCGCGGCGGAGACGGACAGGTTATCTGCAAGGATTTTCTGGAGAAGGGCGAATACGACGGCAGGGCGCGGCTGTTCTCCACGCTCACGCTCGGGCCGGGCTGTTCGATCGGCAAACACGTCCACGAGAATGAGGAGGAGATCTTCTACGTTCTGCAGGGCGTCGCGACCTACGACGACGACGGTACGGTCGTGAAACTGTATCCCGGCGACAGCTGCATCTGCAGAAACGGGCAGGCGCATTCCATCGCGAACCGCGAGCCGGAGGGGACGCTGACGGTCGTCGCGGTGATCCTCACGCTTTGAACGGCGGTTTTTTCTGTTGCATTTTGCCGACGGTTCTGATATAATATTTTTGAAATCGAAATAACCGAGACTTACGGAGGAAGCATTATGAGCTTGTTGTCAAAATTCCTGAAAAACGAAGGTGCGAAAGCGCTGGAGAACGTCGGCAAGGACTTTCTCGCCAAGGCGCTCGGCGACCAGACGCGGCAGCCTGCGGCGCAGCCGGCGCCCGCGCCGGCCGCGCCCGCGCAGAGCGATTATGATCCCGACGATCCGTGGGACGTCATGCCCGCGGAGGAGAACCAGTATTCGTACAACGGGCATTACACCGCGTATTTCAGCGGCATTTTCGCGTCGGAGTTCCCGGCGTACAACGTGACGCAGGAGTCCGTGAACGGCGGCAGGGCTACGGTCTATACGTTCCTGCAGGGCGGCTCGAAGGCGTTGGTCGTGGAGCTGATGTCCGAGCGGAGCGAGGCGAACCGTCTGCGCACCGAATGCAAACGCGCAGGCGTTCCCTACGTCCGTTTCTATTACGACCATCAGGGCTGGTGGAACACCCGTTCCTACGTCGTGAACCGCGTGCGCGAAGCGCTCGGCGCATAAAACGGCTTATAACGGAAAGGGAACGCGTGGACGGCGTTTTGCCGCCCTGCGCCTGCGGCGGGTCCGGCACGGCTCATTTTTCAGACTTCGCAGGCAGCCGAACCGTGTACGACCCTGTACATCCCGGAACTTCCGGGATTTAATGATTTCCCTTTCCGTTTTTTTATCGGTACCGCATTATGTCTATGATCGATATGCTCTCCTTGCCGCAATGCTGGGAGAGCTTTTATGAATACAAAATCTCGCACGCCTGCCCGCCATCGCTCGCCAAGGAGCTGCGCGGGTTTATCGACGCGCGGGAATATCTTTCCGTCTGCGGGCGCATCGCGCGGGGCGAGCGCTTTCCGCTGCCGAAAAAATCGGTGGTGAGCAAGCTCTCGTCCGAAAAAAAACGGGTGGTCTATACCTATCCGAGAGCGGAAAATTACGTGCTGAAGCTGCTGACTTATCTGCTCCTGCGGAAATACGACGGCGTGTTCAGCCCGAATCTGTATTCCTTCCGCCCGAACCGCGGCGCGAAGGACGCGATCCGGTATCTCTCCGGCGTACGGGATATCCGCGAAATGGATTCCTATAAGCTCGACGTGAGCGATTACTTCAATTCCGTGCCCGTGGAGCGTCTGCTGCCGCTGCTGACACGGACGCTCGCGGACGACCCGGCGCTGCTTTCGTTCCTGTGCGGACTGCTCGAAGAGCCCGAAGTTCTCGACCGCGGAAAGCGCGTGACGGAGCGCAAGGGCATCATGGCGGGTACGCCGGTCGCGTCGTTTTACGCGAATCTGTATCTGTCGGAGCTCGACCGCTGTTTTTTTGAAAAGAACGTCCCCTACGCGCGTTACAGCGACGACATGATCCTGTTCGCCCCGTCGCGGGAGGAGTTGGACGGGCACGCCGCGTATCTGCGGGATTTCCTTGCGGAACGCGGGCTCTCCGTGAATCCCGCCAAGGAAGCGTATTCCGCGCCGGGGGAAATGTGGACGTTTCTCGGCTTTTCCTATCGGGACGGCGTCGTCGACGTGTCGCCCGTTTCGGTGGCGAAGATCAAGGGGAAAATGCGGCGCAAGACCCGCGCCCTGCAGCGCTGGAGGCAGAGGAACGGTCTCGAGGGCGAAAAAGCGGCGCTGGCGTTCATCCGGATTTTCAACCGCAAGCTGTTCGAGAATCCCGCAGACCACGAGTTGACGTGGACCTACTGGTTTTTTCCCGTGATCACGACGGCGGACAGCCTGCGGGAGATCGACCGTTACGCGCAGGACTGCGTGCGGTACCTGGCGTCCGGCACGCGGACGAAAAAACGCTTCGACGTGCGGTATGAGGATATGAAAAAAATGGGGCTGCGCAGCCTCGTGCACGAATACTACGCCTTTCGCGGGCAGGACGGAGAAGGGAAAAAAGATGATCCATGAATACGCGGGGGATTTCGACAACCGATATCGGAACGCGGTTCCCGATGCGGCGGACCGCGTGATCTGCGTGCGAAACGGCGAGGTGCTGTATTCGGACGCCGGCGGAGCAATCAGATACCCGACCTTCCGTGAGGTCGGGGAGGCGGGGGAGTATCTGTTCTCCCTCGGCGGCGAACGTTATTTTTCCGGCGGCGCGGAGGCGTTCGGCGAATACGTCTATCATCCCGCACGGGAGCTGCGCGCAGGCGCATGCACGCCCGCCGCGTTTGCCGGGGTGACGGCGCTGCATCTGGAAAACTGGTACGCCGATAACCGCTTCTGCGGCCGCTGCGGCAAAGAAACGCGCCGCAGCGAAACGGAACGCGCCCTCGTCTGCGGCTGCGGGAATATCGTTTATCCCCGCATCAACCCGGCGGTGATCGTCGCCGTAACGAGCGGCGGGCGCATCTGCCTGACGAAGTATAACCGCCCGAACGCCCGCTGGTCGCTCGTCGCGGGGTATAACGAGGTCGGCGAGACGATCGAGCAGACCGTGCTGCGCGAGGTCAAAGAGGAGATCGGCCTGCGGGTGAAGAATCTGCGGTATTATACATCGCAGCCGTGGGGGTTGAGCGGCAGTTTGCTGTTCGGCTTTTTCTGCGAGACCGACGGAGACGACGCGCTCCGCGCCGACGGCGTCGAGCTGAAAGAAGCCCGCTGGTTCCGCCCCGGGGAAATCGATTTTCCCGACGACGGTTTTTCCCTCACGCGGCGCATGATTGAGGCCTTCCGGAAGGCGGAGGCGTAGAAGCTTACGAAACGGCGACGACCCGGCAGATATATCCGTGATCCCGCACAGTTATCGGATTTTTGCTCTTGACCTCTTTTTGTTTTTGGATTATCATGAAAGAAAACAAAAAGAGGTGTTATTTTATGCTGAATACGGTTCTGTCTGTCTTTCTGACGATGATTTCCCTGTTTACGAATCTGCAGGGGATCCTGTCCCGTCCGGCGTCGCCCGAGGGCGGCGTACTGCTCAGGTACGGCAATACGCCGGGGCAGTATATGGACGTGTTCCTGCCCGACGACGTCGGCGATACGGCGGACGTGGTGCTTGCGATCCACGGCGGCTCGTGGATGTTCGGCGACCAGCGGCAATTTGACGAATACGCGCGGCAGGCGGCGGAATACGGTTACGTCGGCGTCAGCGTCGACCACCGCAAGCTCACGAACAACGCCCGCGCGCAGGGCATGAACGACGATATCTTCGCCGCGGTTTCCCGGCTGAAAAGCTTTTTGGCGGAAAAGGGGATCACGGCGGGCAAAATGATCGTCGCGGGGCATTCCTCCGGCGCGCATCTGGCGCTGCTTTTCTCGTATACGCATCATGAAGACAGCCCGATCCCGATCGCGTTCGTGACCGCGTGTTCCGCGCCGTCGGACCTGCGGCTGTTCGTGCGCGGCGAGCAGCAG
>JAFRTA010000178.1 GCA_017427315.1 Clostridia bacterium | reverse complement strand
AGCTTCACCGGCATCCGCAGAACGGCAAAGGCAAACTGCGCGCTTGCCGCCGCGGGGATCGTTTTCACGGCGGCCTGCGCGATCCTGTCCGCCGTCACGAAAGCAATCTCCGGCTTCGACGGCGCCGTGATCTCGTGCGCCCCGTCCTTCGGCTGGCCGCTGCAGGCAGCGGCGTTCGCCGTCTTCTTCGCGGCGAATCTCCTTGTATTGAAAAAAGGACTTCCCGTCCTGCCGGCGGAGGGCATGCGGGAACGCGTCGAGATCGCGAAAAAGGTGCGGCGCGGAGAGCTCCGTCTCGACGATCTGCCTCAGCCGGTCGTCGAAACGGCGGAAACGAGAAAGATCGAAGAACAGATCCGGGCCGCGAAAACGGAATACGAAGAAAAACGGCAAAAAAGGGAGGCGGAAGCGCATGAAAAAGCTTGATGCGAAAAAACTGCTGTATCCCGGCGTGATCACGCTGCTTTCGCTGTTTTTTATCGTCGGCGTGATCTTCGGATGGTCGCTGGTGATCCATATGGACGGCGCGTACCCGCCCTACGAGGCGGCCGAAGCATACGCGCCGGCGCCCCGCACGCCGGCAGAAGCGGCGCAAATGCTGAACGACGCCGTCGCGTTGGCGGCGGAAGCGGCGCCGAAGACAAAGACCGAGTCGAGGGCGTCGATCGCAGACGGCGGCGTCGCGCTTTCGGCGGCAGACGGCGCGGAACCGCTGCCGGAACGGTACGCGGAGATCTTCCGCTCCGACGGCGCGGAGCACCGGCTCGAAGACCTGTACAACGCCTCGTACGCCCGTCACGGAGAAGAGACGGCGTTCGGCGATCCGCTCGACCGCCTGTTGGGCTCCGTCAGGCTTGCCGCGGGCGACGTCGCGGATTTCACCTGCAGCGATACTTATTACGTCTGCGAAAACTGCGGCAGGACCGACGACGCGCCGTTCGGCGAATGCCCCGGATGCGGCCTTGCCGGCGTCTGCGCCGAAAGAAAACGGGACTGTTATATCCTGACGCTGTATCTCGCGGCGCGGGAAGAGCTGCCGGCGTATTTCCCGCTTCGCGGCGATGCGGACACGGAAGCACTGTTCCGGGAGAACGGACGGGGGATCTTCACCGTCCGCAGCCTCGCTGCCGACCGGACTTCCCCGCGGATCCGCGCCGAGATCGGCAGGACCGACGGGCGTCTGGAGCGTCTGGATTTTCTCACTGATATCACGCTGGAATCCACGCTCGATTTCACTCCCGCGTATCCGGGATACGGCGCCGCGGCGGTCCGCGCGGTCCTGGAGGACGACGTGCGTTACACCTTCACATGGCCCTCGATCGTGATCTCGGACGGCGAGCCTCTGCTGCCGGGGAAGACCTTCGTCGTGGAGCCCGGGAAGAGCGACGCGATCCGATACGCGAGAGAACCGGAGGAAGGCGGGCTCGAGGTCATATGGAAAAGCTCCGATCCGGAGCTCCTGACGGTGGACGGCGAGGGATACGTCAAGGCCGGGAAGCGCACGGGCGAGGCGACTGTCACCGCGTCCTTTGAATTCGGCGGCAGGATCTGGTCGGATTCCGTCCGGGTCTCCGTCCGGGTCCCGGCGAAACGGCTGGGGCTGAACAAATACCGGCTCACGCTCGCCGCCGGGGACTCCGGCGCGCTGAAGGCGACCGTTTACGCCCACGAATACCTGCCGCAGAAAGCGTCGGTGCAAACGGTAACGTGGTATTCCGCGGACGAGAGCGTCGCAACGGTGGACCGCGACGGCACGGTGCGGGCGGTCTCCCCCGGCGAAACGGTGATCTATGCGCTTTCCGACGACGGATTTTTCAAAGCGTCATGCAAGACGGAGGTGACGGCATGAACGGGAACGGCAAGAAAAAGAAGAACGTCAGGGTATTTTTCGAAGCGGAACAGAACTCCGCCGCAGGGCTCGGCAGGGAACGGCTCGGTCGATATACCGAGATCGCCATCCGGATGCGCCATACCCGCGTTCTGACGACAAGGGAAATGATGTTTCCCGCCCTCGGCGAGATGGCGGCGAAGATGGTCTCCGCGTTCGACAGCTACAAGATCATGTATTACACGAACGTGCTGCACATCAACTACAACTACGTTCTGATCATCGATATGCTGATCGCCCTTTACAACGTGCTGAACGACCCTCTCATGGGCGTTCTGTACGACAAGACCCGCACCCGCTGGGGCAAGTCCCGACCGTACATCGTCTTCGGCTCGGTCCCCTATTTCGCCAGCACCGCGGTCCTGTATTCCGGCGCGGTATTTCTGGGGGGAAGCTCGCCCAACGACCCGAAAAAGATCATGTTCCTGTTCCTCGTCCTGTTCGTTCAGGAGACGTTTTCCACCATTTATTCGATCCCGCGCAATTATATGACCTCTCTGATGACGCCGAATTCGGACGACAGGATCAACGTGGGCCTGCTGAACAAATATCTCGGCGACCCCGGCGCGAAGGTGGTCCAGCTCATCATTCCGATCGTCATGGACCTGAACAACAAGAAGATCCTGCACGTCTCCATGCCCCATCTGTTCATGGCGGTGTCGATCCTGGCATCAACGGTGGGCGCCGCCGGCAATATCGCCATGGCGGCGGGCTGTCAGGAGCGGATCCTGCTGCAGGCAAAGCCGGCGCCGCTGAAAAAAACGATGTTCTACGCCTTCAAAAACAAATACTATATGCGCAACTTCCTCGCCGATTTCGCCACGAACTGGTGGGGCAACGGCGGCTTCTCGTGGGATCTCGTAACGCATTTCAGCATCTTCGGCGGCATCATCCCGAACACGTGGGTCGCCGAAGGGCCGAAGAACATCCTGCAGACCGTCAGCGTCACGTTTATCCCGAAATTCCGCAAGCTGTTCAAGAACAACAACCGCAACGGCGTGATCGCGCTGCGGATCTGGGACATGATCACCTTCGTGCTGGAGTGCGTGCTGATCATCCCGATCATTGGCAGGAAGAACCACTGGAAGGTCGTCGGCATTTTCGCCGTGCTTTACGGGATCAACGCCATGAACGACGGTCCAGCCGAGGTCTTTGAACGGGAGCTCGACCGGGAGATCGCGGACTACACCGAGTATATGACCGGCGAACGCCCGGACGGGACCTTCGGCCTGCTGACGCAGCTCATCCGGAACGTGACGCGGCCGCTGGGCACGATGTTCAACATGGCGGTCATGAAATGGTCCGGCTACGATACCTCTCTGGATACGGAGGGCTATTGGGTGCAGGGCAGCAGACGCGTCTATCAGAAGGTATTTTTCCTTTACCGCGGCATCGATATCCTGCCGAAGGCGATCAGGATCATTCCCTATTTCTTCTACGACCTGGTCGGCGAGAAATACGAGCAGATGTATATCGCGCTCAACGAGCGCCGCGCCATGATCGCGCAGCAGGACAAAACCGAGATCGACGAGATGCTCGACGCGGAGGAAGGAGAATACTGATTTATCCTCCCGGAGGTAAGACCATGTCCGAAAACGTGCAGAAACAAAAAACAGACGCAAGCCCCGCAGGCGGCGCGGACGACCTCTGCCGCAGCTACAATTACGTCGGCACAAAGGAGACGGTCGCGTATCTGCTCAACGACGTGTCCAATTCCTTCAATATCGGCCACGAAACGCAGTATATCTGGAACGTCGTCCGGATCGATTTCGGGGTGAACGCCGTCGTCAGCCTGTTCACCGGCGCGTGGGATATCGTCAACGATACGGTGATCGCCGCGATCGTGGACAACACGCGCACGCGCATCGGCAAATTCCGTCCGTATCTGCTTTTTATGCAGATCCCTCTGACGCTGTTCGGGCTTCTCTACTGGTTCATTCCATATTTTTTCCCGAACGCCGCGGGGACCTATCTTCCCAAGCTCATCTTTTATTACGCCTTCAACGTAATCCGGGAGACAGCGGGGACCTTTACCTCCGTCGCCAAGGCGGGCTATATGTCCACCATCACGCCGAACCCGAACGAGAGGGTGCGGCTGATCACCCTCGCGGAGCTGCTTTCCGGCTATATGGGCGAGGATGTGCCGCGGATGCTGTTCGGGTTCCTGTTCGACCTCGTGACGAAGGGGAAGCTGAAAATCGAGCTGCGGACGCTGTTTATGACCATGGGCGTCGCGACCTCGGTAATTTCCTGCGCGTTTACGTTCTTTTTCTTCGCGGTCTCGCGGGAGCGCGTGCCGCAGTCGCCGGAGCGTCCCGATCTCAAGGAGGGCTTCAAGGCGATCTTCTCCAACTATCCGGTCCTGCTGATCTGCCTCTCCCGTTTTTTAGAGGGCTTCTCGATCAACACGGGCGAGGAAAACTATTGGATCAACGCATTTTCCGGGGAGCATCTGATCGAGACGCTGAAAACGGCGGTCAGCGCGATCTCCGCACCGGTGGGCAGCGTCAGCTATTCGTTCGTCGCGCCGCTGCGTAAACGCTTTT